>NZ_JAUBSX010000092.1:20349-27616 GCF_036704885.1 Microcoleus sp. F4-D5
TGACAGAAAATAATTTTATGGTGGAACAGGCTTTCCGGCCTGTTCCTGACAGAGGTATCAGAAAATTCACGAATTTTCGGTTGAGAGATTTACGTGGGTGGGGGCGGGTTTATGAGATTACCTGTTTTAGGCAATTCATAGTTGGTGAAACCCGCCCATACAAAGCACAACAAAAAATTATTACAATTGCTATTTTAATTCATCCAATTTAGCCTTAATAGCCTGCATATCTTGCCACATAAACCATTTCGGACTTTCCGGTTCGCGGGAGGGGTTTCGCAGCAGGTACGATGGGTGAAAAATTGGCATACACAAACGATTTTCCCATTCAATCCACTGACCTCTGATTTTACTAATCGGTCGCTTGTCGCTTAGCAAACCTTTGAGGGCTGTTGCACCGGTTAATAAAATAATTTTGGGGTCTAAGATGCGAATTTGTTCGAGCAAGTAAGGTTTGCAAGCTTCGATTTCTTTTGCTGTCGGAGGGCGGTTGTTGGGAGGGCGGCATTTGATGACGTTGGCAATAAATACGTCGATTTCTGCACTCAATCCCACGGATTCTAAAATCTTATCTAACAGTTTGCCCGATCGCCCGACGAAGGGCAATCCGGTTTCATCTTCGTTTTGTCCGGGCGCTTCTCCCACAATCAAAATTGAGGCTTGAGGATTGCCGCGCCCGATGACGGCGTGAGTGCGCGTACTGCCTAATTCGCAGCGGTGACAGCGGTTGCAGTGCTCGCCGATTTGTTCCATATTTTGATAAGTGCCGGGAGGAATCGGAATTTTGGCATTTGCTGGTATTGAGTCAGTTTGGAAAGTGGCACTTTGATTGTTGTCAAAAAGGCTCAGTTGCAAGTCGCTGGACATAAATTTTACAATTAGGGAGATTTTTTTGAGTCTAGAGTTTATAGTTTAGATCGGGTTTGGTGATTTGAGTTTGGCTAGAAGCTTGTATGCGATGCTGTCGAGCGCACAATCTCCAATTAATACTCGCAAATCTCACATTATTTGGTTGAGCTCGTACAGACAAAAATATGTTCTCTAACCCGTTTTTTGACGATCGCGCCGATGCAGGCGAAAAACTGGCCGAGGCAGTTCTGGACGAGCTCGGTAAGTTGAATTTAACGGCACAGGAAGCTGTTAAACCGATTGTTTACGCCTTGCCGCGCGGGGGTTTGCCGGTTGCTGTGCCGATTGCGCGCCGCTTGGGCTGTCCTTTGGATGTGGTTGTCGCCAAGAAAATTACTCGCCCGGATAATTTAGAATTGGCGATCGGGGCTGCAACTGCTGACGGCCACGTCCTCTGGCACAAGCAAAAGCAGCACAATTTGCGCTTGCAAAAATTAGCACTGCCGGTGGCTCAAAATAATGCTCAATCTCTGCTGGCGGATTTGTCTTCTGGACGCCCCAATGTCAGCGCAGCAGGGGCTTTGGCGATTTTGGTGGACGATGGCATTGCTACGGGGATGACGATGGCTGTGGCGGCGCTGGCTTTGCAGTCGCAGCAACCGGCGGCTTTGTGGATTTGTGCGCCTGTCGCGCCGGTAGAATTGATGGGATTTTTGGCCCAAATCGGCGATAAGTCGATTATTTTGGAAACCCCAGACCCTTTTTACAGTGTCAGTCGCTTTTACGGGGAATTTCAGCAGGTTGAGACGGCCGAGGCTTTAAGGTGTTTGCAGCAACAAATTGAGTGGCGATCGTAGGTTAAGCTAGAAGGCTACATCTAAAAGCTCGATCGCTAAAACATGAGACCTTGGCAATATTGGTTGGACACTTTGATTCTGTCTACTCAGCACAATCCGCCTCGCTTTGTTGAGTTGGTGATGTTGAGTTTGGCGATGATTTTGCTCGGGCTGTGGAGTCTAACATTGCAGTGGCAGTATTTAACACTGTCTTTGAGTTATATAATTGGTTCGTCTTTTTCAATTTTGGTGCGGGAATCCCTCGGACCGCGGCCTCAATTTCAGCTAACTCATCTGACAGCTTTGTTGTTATTAATTATCAGTTTTTATAGTTTTGCTGAACTGATTAGATAGTTAAGGCCGTTTTGAGTTGTAGGGGCGGGTTTTACAATGTCATGGCGAAGCTTGTGAAGCAATTGCAGAGCTGATATAGCAATCCTCAGCGGGTTGTGAACTAGGTGTTTTTTTGAACGAACCGCGAAGACGCGTTCGGCGAAGCCGTTCCCGAAGGGTAGGAAGAGAAGATCGAGAGTTCACCAATTGTTAGCCATCCTCCTACATTCTAATGGGATTGATGTAAAATTATGCGGTTGCCGGCGGGATCGAAGGCATATATTTCTAGACCGTGAGCAGCTTTGATGATTTCTCCGCTGGGCGGATAACCTAAAGCCCAAATTCGGGCGATCGCAGTTTCGATATCGCTGACTTCCAAACACAAACTCATGCCTGTTTTTGCTCGATTTGCAAATTCCGATTTGTGGGAATCTTTGGGTTTGAATATGCCGAGTCTTAAGCCGGGGAGTTGAAATTCAGCATAAGTATTGGGAATGTAGGGGTTCGGTTCTAGGTCGAGAAATTTTGTGTAAAATTTAACAAGAACTTCTTTATCGAGGTCTGCTAAAGTAACTAGGGCGGCGCTGTATTGAAAACTCATATAATAAATTGGTAATTGGGAATTAGTTAATGGGTAATTGGTAATATTATAACTTTATATGTATTTAAAATCCTCCAATTCGTCCGACTATTTCGATTTTACCTTGTCGAGACCCTCTGAGAATGACAGCTTCGCCGCTTTGCGGAACAATATCAGTAATCGCGGTAATATTTACTTGATGAGTTACCAGAATAATCGCGCCTTTAGTGTTGCGGTTGTCAAGAATCAACTTGCGGAGTGTGGCTGTTTGTCTGGCTTCTTTGCTGCTGTCGCTAAAGAACGAGTTCAGTGCTGGGAACGGTTCGACTTTGCCTAAATTTATCAGTTTTGCTGTTTCCAAACACCTACACCACTGACTCGATAAAACTCTCGCAACTTTGATGTTGCGGTTGCGAAATTCGGCTGCAATTTGCTTGGCTTGGGTTCTTCCTTGTGCTGATAAATTGCGCTGGGTGGAACAGTCGCCCAGCTTAAAGTTAGCAGGATCTCCCGTACCTGGGGCGATCGCGTGTCGCATTGCTACCACCAACCCCGTCTCATCCCGCTGCAACAATTGCCACCCTGCTTGAGTTTGCGCGTTGGTTGCTGCGTCAGAACTTGCAGTTGCAGTAATTAAGCCGATCGACAATACTAAAGCTAGCAACCCGAAAAATTCTTTCCTGTTGAGGTAAATCCGCGCAGCCATTGTTCCAGAAGTTAGAAATTATCTTATCATATTCTAATACAACAAATATTGCTCTATGGAACTCACCAATTTTATTGCTCTGTCTGTCATTGTTGCCCTCGTGCTGGGGATTGGGTTGGGAACAATGACTTGGGCTTACTTCGGCAAGGGCAGCATTTCTGTACTCTTTAAAGAACCAATTTTAAATTTCCCCGAATTTTCCGATACCGACAGCGGTAGCAAAGCTTCCGTTTATTTTCAACAAGGAATTGAAGCTTATCAGTCGGGAAATTACCGCAAAGCCAAAGATAAATTTACCAGCGCTGTAGAACAAGTTTCAACTTTGGCAGAAGCTTACCACAATCGCGGCTTGGCTGTTGCGAATTTGCGATCTGATGACGAGGCTGTTGCCGATTTGCTCCGGGCCAGCGAATTATATCAACAGCAGGGGAATGGATTTGCGATCGACACGATTAAACAAAATCTTGCCGCCTTGAAGCAGCGCAAATTAGAACGAGAAAAACAAAAAGCATTAGCGAAATAAATTATTATGTTCGGTCCGTATAACTGGGCCGACACCTCAAGTTTTAGTCTGAAAAACCCGGTTTCTTTAAGGGTTGGAAGAAACCGGGTTTGTTTGCATAATTTTTATTAAAGTTGAAAATCAAGATTTAACCTTCTACAACTCAACTAAATTTTTCTGGTATCTTCTATTTGGTCGATTTTAGCAATCATCATTTCTCGGCTGGATGCCACAACTCTATAATTAGTAATGGGATCGTAAGCTTCCCATTCTTGAGTTACTTCGCTGTCTTGCCACAAAAACCATTCCCGGTAAATTTCACCGTCATCAATGTCGCCGCACAAGGGAAGCCAATCATCTCCTCCCAAATTATCAAAGTCTCCTCCTACTAAATCAATCCAAGCTGCAAGAATACAAGATTCAATAGCATTATTGTTAACAGCAACGGTGTTAGATTCAATAGAAGTTTCGGGAAAACAAAGTGTGGATTTCATAAGCTGTACCTGAATGCTATGTTATTAATTTATAAAAAAATCCTCTACGGCAGTGACAGCAGAATGCCGCTATCTTAACCTCCACAGTTCCCACCTCGAAAAACCTGGATACCCAAAGCGCTCAAATGCTTCTGCTGCGAGACTTGAGAGCGCTTTGAGTCAAGTCGCTACAGAGGCTAAATTGAGCCACTTTGCCAACTGGCATAGAAGAAAGCCCGATCGACCAAATATTGTTGGCGAAGGATGTCGCGCCTTGAGGAGCGAAGACAGCGCGACTGCCAATTGTATACTGGGTAAGTTGGCGAGTTTCCGTACAGTTTTTGTGATAAAATTAGCAGCAAGCAAACTTTCATACCGAAAGCCCGCTTTAGTCAAAAGCTTTCCAACGGTGGTGCGATCGCCCGTTTTGATTAATTGTTAATTTTGCGAAGTCCCGATCTACTGTTAGGGGAAAAAAAGTATGCAAGCAACCAACGAAGAAGGAATGATCAATCTGACCATCCACTACACCAACGGCAAACAGCAACACTTCCAGTTCATTGCACCAGAGGGAACAGTAGGAGAGCAAGCAACTTTAGGCACTCGCCTGCACAAAATGTTGACTGCAGACCCGATAATTCTCGAAGTGGCAGATAAACTGGTAGTTATCCCAGTTCACAACATACAAAGTATTGAAATATCGCCGGTTCCTCCCAAATTACCAGAGGGTGTCCTTTACCCAATGCGAGAAATCAAGAAATAAGGTGTTCTGCATTTCAATTCAACTGAAAAGGCGGACAGGATGCTCAACATCCGCAAAGTTTTAATAAACATAAAGGTACAAAGTTAAGGCGGTAAAACTTATTACTGCTAACAGATTTAAATCACCAAAAAACTTGTTGCTTGCCGTGAAATCAGCGACTCAAAAAAAAGGCAATTGTAGATAACAGCCAACCCTTATATCATCACTCATTCCTAATCTAAAATCTAAAATCTAAAATTGCATGACGGTATATCTCACATGAGTGAGGTGAATAATTGCAGGTTTCGCAGACTTTAACTTACCGAAAAAATGCTAGAGCTCCACTGTCACACTACTTATTCCGACGGCACTCTCACCCCTGCCGAACTCGTAGCCGCCGCTGCGTCTTCGGGGGTTCGCGCCTTGGCCGTCACCGATCACGATACGATGTCGGGTTGGGATGAAGCCTTCGCCGCCGCTGCTTTGTACGGTATAGAAATCGTGCCCGGACTCGAACTGAGCACTGTTCACAACGGCCGTTCGCTGCACATTTTAGGTTTTTATCCCGATGCAAATAAGTTGCGAGTTCCTTTGAACGATCGCCTGGAAGGACGGTTTCGCCGATCGCAAGAAATGGTCGAAAAATTAGCAGCAATGGGATACGCGATCGAACTGCCAAAAACATCTCCAGGAATGGCACCGGGACGGCCTCACATTGCCTCTGCACTTGTAAAAGCCGGTCACGCCAAATCATCGCGGGAAGCATTCGATCGCTGGCTGGGAGATGACGGCCCGGCTTATGTTCATTACGAGAAATTCTCGATCGTCGAAGGCATTGATTTACTGAAAAGTTGCGGCGCAGTACCGGTGTGGGCTCACCCTTATTTATTTCGCGGCGGCGCTGTTGAGGAAGTCTTACAAGAATTAGTAGATGCTGGTTTAATGGGAGTTGAAGTATACCATCCCAGTCACAGTTCCAGCCAAATCCAAAAGTTGAAAGATTTGTGTCTTCATTACGGTTTGCTGGCAACTGGTGGCAGCGATTATCACGGTCCCGATCCGGAAAGGAAGGCAGCAGATAGCACCCAGTTGAATATGCTGCATTTGCCGTTAGAATTACTGGAACCGATTAAAGTTGCTGCGGCGAGTTTGAAATAGTTGTTTGTGACGCATTTTGCGGATGTATAAAGTTGTCACTCAAAAAACTAAGGATTTTTGAGCGAGGAATTTGCACGAAGTAAGCCATCAGAAGAAGACCGAGGTCAACCAGAATATAAATTAATATGAAGTTAAAGACAATTGCAGGCGAGTTAATTTTACAATTTTAGTAAAGCAACTTGCCAAACGGAGCTTATCATGAGTACAGAAGACAGAGCTAAGGCGATCGGCAAAAATTTAGAAGGCAAAGCTCAGGAAATTTTCGGCAACATCACGGGCAACAAAAAAGACCAGGTTGAAGGCAAAGCCAAACAAGCCGAAGCTGCGGCCCGCCACGCAGCAGAAGATGCTAAAAATGCTGTGAAAAATCTGACAGATCAAGCCAAAAAGTCGATCGACAAATTGTAAAAACTGCAATTAGTGAATTAGTGAAGCGGAGCTATCGCAGATACCCAGCGATAGCTTCCCTTCCCTCGTCCCGGACATTCCATATAATTAGGGCTTGCTGAATAAGTAAACGAAGTTCAAAAAGACATCGAGGATTAATTCCAGCCAGCCGCTAAGTTAAGTTTTTATTGTCGTTAAACTTCTCGAATATAATTTTTTATAATCGCCGAATAGGAGCAAGTTGTTATTGATGAAAACTGACACCAAAAAACCACAATAACCTTCTCAATCGCGCGACAACGTTCATCAATAAAAAAGCAATTGCTTCTTCGGTTTGGGAAGTATTATCGAGACATTTAAAGTTTTGCTTGCCGATACGAGTCAAGCCATTTTTTATGACATTTAAAGAACCGCACTTGGGAGAATTTATAAAGAAGGATGTTAAGCAAGTGAAACTAAATGATTATACCCGATGCCGCCTAACCATACACCACTACCGATGTCTGAAATCTATCCCGTAAATGTACCACTAGATTTTACATGAAAAATTCACTCAGCCTACGCTTTTAATGTTAGCGATGAATTTCTATCTGCTGCGAATTAGATCGGTTATCTCTTCAGGTGATACCATTTTTTTAAAGATGTGATAGACTTGAAGAAAACAAGGAGCAAATTAAAATGTCGGGTCGCCCTCAGATAAA
>NZ_JAUBSX010000093.1:0-25978 GCF_036704885.1 Microcoleus sp. F4-D5
GAGAGTAACCTATTCTGCTCCCACCATTCATCTAAATCAAAAACGTCATACAAATCTAATCGGCTGACGATGCTATCAATAGCGCCTGCATACCACTCTTCTGGCGTAATATCTGAGGTGCCAATTTCTGTGATATCAATGCTACTACAGGCGATTTCCTCTGCTTGTAACCGCTGCATTGTCCGCACTCGCAGTGATGATTTTCCCATTTGTCTGGCATTGAGAACATAGCAGAATTCTCCGGCTTTTAAAGCTTGATAAAGTTCTTCATCCGCTTTTCTAGTTACATAAGTTGGGGCGTTGGCAGGTAGGCTACCTCCAACTTGATATTGATAATCTTTCATAGGTCTTTGTTAATTCATAGGTAGAAAATCAGAGAATCAAGGAATCAATTTGTACAGCCGTACAGGTTCAGGAATTCCTTTTAAGTGTTGCATACCTAAGTCAATCACATTTAAAGATAAATGGGTTTTAACGACTTGATAAACTGTCTCAGAAATACAGATTCCTCCTGGCTCTGCTTTCCCTTCTAAACGAGCAGCTAAATTTACACCAGCCCCCCTAATATCCTTCTCAAAAGAGAATATTTCCCCCAAGTGAATACCAATCCGGTGTTGCAGGACATGACTCGGAGGTAAGGTTGTAGCAGCTTCGGCGAGACTTCGCTGTATTTCTAGGGCACAGGCAACTGCTTTTACGGCACTTTCTGGAAAGCAAATTAATAAACCATCGCCCATTTCTTTAAGGACTTTGCCTTGATGTTTAGCGCAGATGCCTCGGATGATGTTGAAATCTCGATTCACTAATTCTAGTGTCAGCTTTTGGTTGGCAACTGATAAAGCGGTGGAATTAACTACATCAGAAAAAATAATAGCTGCTAAATTACTCTCTAGCAAGCTTGATCGGTTATTAGGTGGTTGCACAGCAGTCATATTCGCTCGGGGAGAGGCTAGGCGATCGCGAAAATATTGACGGTACAAACCACACAATGGGATTACAGCATTTCCCTGAAATTTGATCAACCCCATGCTTCGCAATTTAAAAGCCTCTCCGGTGTGAATCTCTACAGGTTGTTCGCTGTTAATAACTTGTCTAATTGTTGCTGCTAGTTCTGCATCTGTTTCCAAGTTAACTAAATGCCGCCGTAAATGATCGTAGTAAGGGCTTTCTTCAGTAGGAGCGACTTTTAGCAAGCGATCTAAGGTCATTCTCCCCCTGGCAATTTGGTAGAGAGCAACTCGCACTAAATAAGGATGACCGCCCACCATTTCCATCAGGTCACAAATCTCTTGATTTGACCAATTTAATCGGTGTCGATGCACTAAATCTGTTACTTGTCTCTGATTGAGTTCAGGTAACTCTACGGGCAATCCCACGTTAAATGGCGACTGATTAATATTGAGAGGGATATAAACTTCTTGAGAGTGAGAAATAACTAACCTCAGCTTTTTCCAAACTTCCTCATTTTTTCCCCGCTCGTGCCAAGCTCGCAATAATCCAAAGAAGTCGGTGGCTATTTCGGAATGCTGAAAAATCCGATCGACTTCATCTAACCCTAAAACAACAGGCCGATCGCTGTCAGATAGTAGATAGCGTTGGAAATACTTGGTGCTTTTATTTTTACTGCCGAGAACGCCTTTCCAATATTCCCCTAACCTGTCTTCTAAATTTAATTCATTGGTAATCTCACCGCAAAACCACTGCAACAACTCATCAAGATTGGTGAGAAAACAGCCATCAGCCCATTGAAAGTTTAAATAAGCCGTTTGATATCCCTCTTTCTTGGCGCGGTCTAAAATTCGCTGCACTAAGGAAGTTTTTCCCATTTGCCGGGGGGCTTTGATTCGGATTAAAGCTCCGGGCTTAACAATAGTTTGGTAGCAGTCAGATTCGATGGGAGGCCGATCGATATATAGGGGTGAATCTAAACTAACAGAACCTTCGGGGTTGTCTAAGTTGAGAAGAGGAAAGGGAGGTGCGGCGATCGATCGCCTATTTTCCACCGCAGGCGACGACTCCTCAACGGTATCGCTAACAGAAGCATCGCACGATCGCTCCGCTGCATCCAACTCAGAAAAATCCGACTTCTTCTTTAATACCGGCGTAAGTTCTTCGGGAATTCCTGCCATGCTGATGCTAACGCAACCCAGCTTATAGGCACGTTCGATCGAATCCCCCGCCGCCAACGAATCGTAAAAACCTACAGCAAATTCCCGTGCGGCCCGATCTCCCACCGCTTGGTTCATGCCGATCACGTAGGGAATGTGACGTGCGATCGCCTCAGCTTGCACTTCTGAATAGCAAGCGTTGAGTATTACGCACTCCACGTACTCCTTAAACGCCTCAAACAAAGCTGCCAAAGCTTTGGTATTGACCAGCTTAATTTGTCCCGCCTCATCTTCCAACGCTAAACCGCCTTCTCCTGCACCATGCCCCGAGAAATGCACAATCTCTGGTTGATAATCTAATATGGCTCGCTGCATTTCTCTTGGCGTCACCGCCCACTGTTGCTCAAGTTGGAACTTGTCGCCCTTTTTAGAGCGTTGCAACCCCTCTGCAATTTCCTTCGCCTCTTTCTGTAAGTCCACAGGGGTGGTATTTTTGGGGTTGGCTGCCAAAAACAGGATAGTTTTTTTATTTCGAGTAGAAATACTCATCTATCGAACCTTCACGCTTAGGAGATACAGGAGCTTAACGACACTACCCCAGTCAGGGCGAGATATTTCTTGCCTTGACGGTATTTAAGCACAAATATCTTTATTTTTGTTGGTCAGTAAACCGGCAGAAACGATCGCCCTGAGTTAAGCATAACCAATCGAAAAGGCGATCGCGACTCTCAACTAATCTTTTAGCTACGTATTCAAGAAGTGCGATCGCCTTCCCCTTTTGCAGTCCTATTTCATAAATATCGAGATTCTTTATAGTTTTATTCTCATGCCCGACCCAGGATTTTTTGATAATTATTATTGCCTAAATTAGTACATAAAATATTCTATACTTTCGCATTTATTTAATCCACGCACTCCGAAAAAAACGGGTTTTTGATCGACTCTGTGGATATCAACAATGATTTATTTTAGTTTACTTAAACAAGCACTCAATTCCTTTACCAACCATTCTTTATCAGCTTGCGGCAAAAATAAGCCAAAACAATAGTTACGCGACTTGGCGCGAATCCGGCAAAAACTAATCGATTTTTTGAGCAATGGCAGATGAATTCCGCTCAACTTTACCCGCTGGATATCTTGAGGACTGATTTGAATTGATCTAGTAAATAGACAAGAAGCAATCCAACACAAGCACATCAAAGCATAAAATACGGTAAATATTATTACAGCTTGGATTGATATAAATACAAATAGCTGAAAGAATTTATCTAACCAGTCGGCTACAGTGTATTTAAACAAGCTAACTCTCGAGTTCGGCGGTACGGCAATGAGCGTTAGGGGTGAATAAAAAAATCCCAGAATCAAAGAAAAGGGAAGTAAAAATTTATAACTCCGATGAATGAACTGGAAAAACCCTTTGAGTTTGCTAGGGAAACGATCGGGGTGTATATGGATGAATAACCACCGTTTCGCGTCAATTAAAGTAATTCGGGATTGGGGCGAGCGCTTAAACATTTTGTCGGGATTAATCGCGCTTGGCTGTTCCCCTCGCAGCGCTGATAAAGCATCTTTTGCTGAGTGAAATCGATCTTCAATTGCGGGTTCAATTATGTTTTCTAACCAGTCGGCTAACTCTGTAGAAATAGAGACGCGATCGCGGAATTTTATCTTCTGCTTTTGTCTGGGTAGATCGGATGGAAATTTCTGGGTTAACAGGAAAAGCAGCGTTGTGCCTAATCCATACAAATCTGTTGATAATACAGCTTTTCCTCTGAATTGTTCTGGTGCCATGTAACCGTAGGTTCCGACAACGGTACTGCCTCCTGTAACGGTATGATGGTAAGTATTTTGAACTGCGCCAAAATCAACTAGGAAGACTCGCCCATTTTTTTGCATAATAATATTTTGGGGCTTGATATCTCGGTGGATAGTAGGAGGTAACAGCGATTGCAGATAAACTATAATTTCTAGCACTTTAGAGGCGATATGACGAACTTGCGCTTCATTGGGTTTCCAGCCATTTTCTATCAATTGTGCGAGAGATTTTCCCGGTGCGAGTTGTTGGGCGATATAAAAACAACGATCTTGGGAAGTATCCACTTGAAAGTAGTCAATGTAGCGAGGAATTCCCGGATGATTCAATCCCGATAAAGTTTTTGCTTCTCGTTCAAATAACTCGACTTTCTTCCATTCAGTTGTCAGACGCAGGGATAAAGCTTTGAGTGCAACTTTTTGATTGCTGTTTAAATCTACAGCAGCATAAGTAATCCCAACTCCACCCTGTCCTAATTTGCCGAGAATGCGATATCTTTCAGCAATAATTTTTTCCGATTGTTGTACTGTTTCCATATTTTTCTGCCTGGGTTGATTTTGGATAATTAGTCTGTTGCGCCGCGAGAGCTGAGTATTTTGGCTGCTGGGTCTCGGTCGGGGTTCCAGTTGGTTTTTACTATCTTGAGTGGCGTGTCGCCATAGCAGTTTGTAGCGTCAATTTTTGCACCTTTAGCAAGTAGCAATTTTAAGATTTCTACCGTGCCATAATGTGCTGCTTTATGCAGTGGAGTTGTGTCACATATATTATCTCTGTTATTGACATCTGCACCGTTGTTAATTAGCAGTGCAGCAATATCATTGTGTCCGATCGCGATCGCTTGATACAATGGAGTTTGACCGTTCTCATTTCTAACGTTAACCCTGGCGCTATTAGCAATTAGCAGTTCAGCGATATCTTGAGAGCCTTGAGCAACAGCAAGATGCAGGGGAGTTTGAAGCAAGTTATTTTTGGCATTAACGAATGCACCTTTGGCAATGAGTTGTTTGGCTACATTCTCAAGTTTGAAATCGACAGCGATATGCAGTAAAGTTCTGCCTTCTTTGTCTTCACTATTAACATCTGGGTTTTTACTAATTAGCAGCGCCACTGTATCCTGAAGTTTCAGGTCTACGGCGATATCCAGTGGAGTTGTTCTTTGATTATCCTTGATATTAATTTCTGCACCTTTAGCAATCAGCAATTTTAAGATTTTTACAGTGCCATAATGTGCGGCTTTGTGCAGTGGAGTTGTGCCTGATCCATCTATATTATTGACATCTGTACCGTTGTTAATTAGCAGTGCAGCAATATCATTGTGTCCGATCGCGATCGCTCGATACAATGGAGTTTGACCTTTCTCATTTCTAGCGTTAACACTTGCACCATTAGCAATTAGCAGTTCAGCGATATCTTGAGAGCCTCGATCGACAGCTAGGTGTAACGGAGTATTTCCAGATTCGTCTATAGCGTTGATATCCAGCATTAGCAAAGCAGCAACTTCTTTTGTGGTTGCATAGTGCAGTGGAGTCCTTTTGTAACTATCCCGGACAACAACATTTGCGCCGTCGTTAATTAGCTGTTGTACCAACTCCTTAAAGCCTATTTTGGCTGCATTATGCAATAAAGTTGTACCCTTACCATTTCGAGCATTGTCTTCTTTGATGTTAATTTTTGCGCCCGCAGCAAGTAGTATTTGTGCGATCGCCTTCGATCGCGCCGTATGTAGAGGAGTCATGCCATTTTTGTTTTTGGCATTGACATCCGCACCTTTAGCAATCAGCAACTTGGCCATTTCAGGCGATCGGGCAAAGAACAGAGGAGTTATATTAAAACATTGACTTCCTGTCCCGGCGTTAATATCTGCACCTTTAGCAATTAGCGTCTGTGCTACTTTTATGCGATCAAACATAGCAGCGAAGTGTAATGGGGTCCAGCCATATCCACCCTTAGCGTTGACATCTGCACCTTTGGCAATTAACAATTCTGCCACCTCTTTTGAGCCAGCCAAGTGTAGTAAATTCTGGTTATTTACCCTGGAATTAGCATTAATGCCAAGATCCAGATAATGCCTAACAGTTTGAGTATCTCCCCGTTCAACAGCCTCGACAACTGCATTGGGTGTAAATCCAATCCGGTTGAGGATGGGATATTTAAAGTGATTGAAAACGGCAACAGTAGCAATAGCAGCAATTCCTATTTTGAGGCGCTTTTTCCATTGCGTCGGATTTGATTTAACGCTAACTGTTCGAGGATTGCGAAGCAATTCAAGCGCTTCTTTTGCCGATCGAAAGCGGTTTTCTAAATCTGGCGCGATCGCTTTTTTTAACCAATCGGCAAATGCTGAAGAAATCTGAATTTGAGAGCGAAAATCTCCCTCTAGTATATTTGTTGGTAATTCGGCCGGGGAACGGTGGGTTAGTAAATACAACAACGTCCCTCCTAAACCATATAAATCTGTTGCAGGTACGGCTTGTCCGAGAAATTGTTCTGGAGCCATATAACCGTAGGTTCCAACTACGGTACTTCCTCGCATTAAAGTGTTATAATAAGTGTTTTGCACTGCTCCAAAATCTACTAAGCAGACTTCCCAGTCTTTTGGTTTGCGGGAATTGATGGGGGATTTGAAAACAATATTTTCGGGTTTAATATCCCGGTGGATAACAGGTGGTGTCTGTGAATGGAGATAAACTAATATCTCCAAAATTTGTGTGGCAATACCTTTAATTTCCGACTCACTAGCGTGCCAGCCACTTTCGACTAAACTTGCTAGAGATTGCCCTTGGGCCAGTTCTTGTACTATATAAAAACAACGGTTATCGGGAGTATCGACATAAAAATAATCCAAATAACGCGGAATTCCCGGATGATTCAATTTTGATAAAACATTGGCTTCTCGTTCAAATAGTTCCAGGACTTTCCAGTCATTCATCTTTTGTAAAGACAAAGATTTGAGTGCGACTCGCTGGTTTGTTTTGAGGTCAATGGCTTCGTAAGTTGTGCTACTACCGCCTTCTCCGAGCAGATTTTTAATCTGATAGTGGTTGACTAAGTTATGGGGAATTTGTGAAATAATATCCATAGCATTATCATGGGTTGATGAGTACCAAAAAACATTTTCTATTTGGGTTTTTACAAGCAAAATCTTGAGAAATTTAGGCAATGTAAGTTGAGTGTTTGAGTATATTTCAAACAAGTCAATAGAAAAGTCAATGACTGACTCTGTTTATTTGCTTAAATTTTAATTACCGTATTTCTATGGATAGCTTACCCAGAGTTTTGGAGTGTCATATCACCTTTAGCGAAAATTTGCCTACGGGATCTGAATCGCAATCAATCCGATAATCATAGTCGGCGCGATCGTAAATGCCTGCAAGCAATTCCGGCAAATTAACAATAGGTTCTACATCTTCTTCGCGCAAAGGAAGTTGTCGGTCTTTTTGAGATGCTAACCAACGTTCGTAGGCTTCTCTATCGCCACTTTTTCTCTCAGCGCCCTCTGCGTCCTCTGCGGTTAATCAAAAAAAGTAGTGATTTTGGATACAATTCTCGACTCAACAGTCGATCGAACGCCTCAATTTTCCATGGGGATCTAAAATTCACCTAAAGTTCGACGCCCTTTCGCAAAACCCTCCCTAAGATAGAAGTTAGGGGACGATCGGTCAAATAGCCGATACAGGAGCAAGTGTCAAGCACCTGAAAAATCCCAAACCCAGAGCCGCAAGACAGGGAGGACATCAAAATCATGGTAAACGCGCCGACAGGGGAAGCCCGACTGGGCCCGATCGATCAGGTGCAAGCCCTAGACCGCGATTGCACAACCCTATCTCGTCACGTACTCCAGCAACTCCACAGCTTTTCAGCAGATGCTCAGGATCTCAGTGCCCTGATGAATCGCATCGGGCTGGCGGCAAAGCTGATCGCGAGGCGACTCAGCAGAGCCGGGTTAATGGAAGATGCTTTAGGGTTTACAGGGGCTGTGAACGTGCAGGGAGAATCCGTCAAAAAGATGGATATCTATGCCAATGAAGTGTTTATCTCGGTATTCCAGCAAAGCGGACTTGTCTGCCGCTTGGCTTCGGAGGAAATGGACAAACCCTACTACATTCCCGAAAACTGTCCGATCGGGCGTTACAGTCTGCTCTACGACCCCATAGACGGTTCTTCCAATCTTGACATCAATCTCAATGTCGGCTCCATATTCAGCATCCGCAAGCAAGAGGGGGACGATGCAGACGGTTCTGCTTCCGACTTGCTGCAACACGGACACAAACAAATCGCAGCAGGCTACGTGCTCTACGGCCCGAGTACCATGCTGGTTTATTCGATCGGTCAGGGTGTTCATTCCTTTACCCTCGACCCGAGTTTGGGCGAGTTTATTCTAGCTAACGAAAACATTAAGGTTCCCGATCGCGGCCCGATTTACAGCGTTAATGAAGGTAACTTCTGGCAGTGGGAGGAATCTTTGAGGGACTACATTCGCTACGTACACCGCAGCGAAGGCTACACCGCCCGGTACGGCGGGGCTTTGGTGGGAGATTTCCACCGGATTTTATTTCAGGGAGGCGTGTTTTTGTACCCCGGAACGGTGAAAAAACCCGAGGGCAAATTGCGTTTGCTCTACGAATCTGCTCCTTTGGCGTTTTTGATGGAGCAAGCCGGCGGGCGCGCCAGTACGGGGACTCAAGACATCTTAGACGTTGTGCCGACCAAACTGCACGAGCGATCGCCCTTGATTGTCGGCAGTAAAGAAAATGTAGCGATGGTCGAGTCTTTTATTCAAGATCGAGCGCGCAATCCTAGAACAGTCCAAGAGTGAAGGAAGTTCGGCAACGGATTGTGTAACGGATGTAACGGATGTAAAGGATAGAAGGAAGTTCGGCAACGGATTGTGTAACGGATGTAACGGATGTAACGGATGTCAGCAAAAAGGAAGAAGGAAGAGGGTTTTAACTTATAACTTTCGACTCCCAATTACCAATTCCCGATTGCCAATTTTCACTTTTCACTTTTCACTTTCCAAGTCCCAATTTCCAAGTCCCAATTAACAGCTATCAAATTGTAGGAGTTACAGTAATGACAGCAACACCAACGAATCACCTGTTAGAAATCAAAGAAATTGGCCAAAGTATCTGGATGGACAATTTGACTCGCGATCTGATCGAGTCCGGCGAACTCAAACAGATGATTGAAAGTAGGGGACTGCGCGGGATTACATCTAATCCGGCTATTTTTGAGAAAGCGATCGCGGGTAATGTGATTTACGACGCGGATATCGAAGCTGGCATCCGGGCGGGCAAATCTGTTATGGAGATTTACGAATCTCTGGTATTTGAAGATATCCGCAACGCTTGCGACATCTTCGCCCCAGTTTACGCAGAGTCGAATGGTTTGGACGGTTACATTAGCATTGAAGTGCCACCGACGATCGCCAACGACACAGAAAGCACGATTAGCGAAGCCATGCGCTACTATCACGCGATCGGCAAAGAAAACGTGATGATTAAGATTCCGGGAACCGCTCAAGGTTTGCCCGCAGTCGAGCGAGTCATCAGCGAAGGCATTAACGTTAACGTGACTTTGCTGTTCTCGGTTGACAGCTACGTCGAAACTTTCTGGGCTTACATTCGCGGTTTGGAAGCGCGGGCGGCTAAAGGTTTGGATGTGAGCAATATTGCTTCTGTTGCCAGTTTCTTCTTGAGCCGGATCGACATCAATATCGATGGCAAGATTGACGAGAAACTCAAAAATGTCACAGATATTTCCACAAAAGCTAAACTGGAAGCAGTGAAGGGGAAAATTGCGATCGCCAATGCGAAGATCGCTTACCAGAAGTATAAAGAGATCGTAGCGAGCGATCGCTGGCAAGCTTTAGCAGCCAAAGGAGCGAAAGTGCAGCGCTTGCTGTGGGCTTCCACCAGCACCAAAAACCCCAACTACAGCGATGTCATGTACGTCGATGAATTAATCGGTCCCGACACGGTTAACACTTTGCCGCCGAACACCGTTGAAGCTTGTTTCGACCACTGCGATGTCGCACCCCGGATTGAGAGCAACGTTGCAGAAGCTTACACGCTGATCGAAAGTCTCAAAGATCCCGACATCGATATCAACTTGGACAAAGTGATGGCAGACTTGCTCCTCGACGGGATTGAGAAATTCGTCACCCCGTTCCAATCCCTGATGAATTCCTTGCAAGAGAAAGTGCAGAAGTTGTCACCCGTCGCCTAGACAGATATCTGTATCCTGAAAGGCAGAAGCATTTAGGAATCAGAATAGATAATTATTTGGGTTCTTAAATGCTGAGTTTTAAATTTTCTCTAGGAATTTTGAGATTAATGAGTGTCAGAGTTCCTAGAGAGCAAAATCACCTGCCTCCTCTAGCAGTATGAAGAACCGATTAACTCTCCGACCCAGGAACTAGCAGAAATGACCGCAAACTATCACGGTGTCTTGGCAGAGTTAACAGCACTAGAACAAGGAAAATAAATAATGGTAACGCTACTTGAAAATCCACTAAGGGTCGGTTTGCGAAAAGAACGGATGCCAGAACCGCAAATTCTGGTAATCTTTGGAGCTTCGGGAGACCTAACTCAGCGCAAACTCGTACCGGCAATTTATCAGATGAGGCGCGATCGGCGTTTGCCGCCGGAAGTTACAGTGGTAGGTGTAGCCCGCCGTCCTTGGAGTCACGATTACTTCCGAGAGCAAATGCGGGAAGGGATCGAAGAATTTGGCGGCGGCATTGGCAATGAAGAAATATGGAAAGATTTCGCTAAAGGTTTGTACTACTGTCCGGGCGACATTGACAACCCCGAAAGCTATGAAAAACTCAAAGCTTTCTTAGCGGAACTCGACGAAGAAAGGAGAACTCGCGGCAATCACATATTTTATCTCTCGGTTTCCCCGAACTTTTTCCCAGAAGCAATTAGGCAACTGGGCGCGGCTCAAATGCTGACCGATCCGGCAAAACACCGCTTGGTAATTGAAAAACCCTTCGGCCGCGACTTGAGTTCGGCAAAAGCTCTCAACCGAGTCGTGCAGAAGGTTTGCCAAGAACAGCAAGTTTACCGGATCGACCACTATTTGGGTAAAGAAACGGTTCAGAATTTAATGGTATTTCGGTTTGCCAACGCGATTTTTGAACCGCTGTGGAACCGGCAATTTGTCGATCACGTACAAATTACAGTTGCAGAAACAGTAGGCGTAGAAGACCGGGCCGGTTACTACGAATCCTCTGGGGCGTTGCGGGATATGCTGCAAAACCACTTGATGCAGATTTTCTGTTTGACGGCGATGGAACCGCCGAACTCGCTCGACGCTGACAGCATCCGCACCGAAAAGATGAAAGTTCTGCAAGCAACTCGCTTGGCAGATTTGAATAACTTGGACTTCTGTGCGATTCGGGGTCAATATTCCGCAGGTTGGATGAAGGGCAAACAGGTGCCGGGGTATCACGAAGAACCGGGCGTTGCTCCCAACTCGACAACGCCGACTTTTGTGGCGATGAAGTTTACTATCGACAACTGGCGCTGGCAGGGAGTGCCTTTTTACCTGCGAACCGGCAAACGGTTGCCGAAAAAAGTCAGCGAAATTGCGATTCAGTTTCGCGAAGTGCCCCTGATGATTTTTCAGTCGGCGGCCCAACAAACTACCCCCAACGTTTTGACTATGCGCGTGCATCCGAACGAGGGGATTTCGCTGAGGTTTGAGGCGAAAATGCCGGGGCCGGATTTGCGGACGCGGACGGTGGATATGGATTTCAGTTACGGTTCTTCTTTTGGGGTGACATCTTCGGATGCTTACGATCGACTGTTAATTGACTGTATGCTGGGCGACCAAACTTTGTTTACCCGTTCGGATGAAGTGGAAGAAGCTTGGCGGGTGGTAACGCCGGCGCTGATGGCTTGGGAATCGTCCAACGACCAAGATTTGGTTCCTAAATACGAAGCGGGTACTTGGGAACCGGCGGAAGCAGAACTGCTAATTAACAGAGACGGCCGCAAGTGGCGCAGACTTTAAAAGTCAGTCGATTTTAGATTTTAGATTTTAGATTTTAGATTTACTGCACAGATGAATCTGAGAGCTGAAACTAGGGTCGAAAATTTTGGGATCTCCAGGACTACTGAACTAATGACCGATGACTGATGACTAAAAACTCACAAAGGAGAGAAAAGATTTATGACGATGACACCGATGAAAGCTCCGCCTCTGGTTTCGCTGCAAAATCCTAAAGATGTGTCGCTCGACCAAATAGAGGCCGAATTGAGTCAAATTTGGGAAAGTTACAGAGAATCTGGTTCAAAGGGCGATGTTTCGATCGCTAGTAGGGCAACAACTTTTACTTTTGTAGTCTACGAACCGGAAGAGACTCAGCGCTTATTGGCGGATCTGGGGTTTTACGACGGACCGGTGGACGGTATTAGCGGGCCGATGACGGCATCTAGCATCAGGGCGGCTCAAAAAGCTTACGGACTGCCCAGAACTGGCAAAGCTAACGCTGAATTGCTGGCGACTTTGCGGGAAGAAGTGGCTCGCAAAAATTCCAAAGGCGAGGAGATGGGATCTAGTGGCTTGGGTTCCGGGGGTTCGGGGGTGGCTGACGCGATTGTAGCTGCCAATCCCTGCCGGATTATTGCTCTGTGCCCGACGGCGGGGGAAGATACGGGGGTGCAGGCTCAAGTGGCTGCTTATTGTCCGGTTCACCAGCGCACCACTGGCAATCTGATCTGCTGCGAGTACATTACGCTGCGGGGTACGGAAGCTGCTTTGGAACGGGTGAGCGGTATCGTGACGGCGTTGACTATCGCTGATTTGCCGACGCTGCTGTGGTGGAAAGCGAATCCTGATGCCGAGCGAGGTTTGTTCCAGCGGCTGGCGGCAATTAGCAGTTCTGTGATTGTTGACTCTAGCAGCTTTGCCGAGTGTGAAGCGGAATTGCTGTTGATGCAAAGTCTGATCGAGCAGGGCATTCCGATCGCGGATCTCAATTGGCGCCGGCTGGCCGCGTGGCAGGAGTTGGCTGCTGAGGCTTATGACGCCCCGGAACGCCGCGCTGCGATTCGGGAAATCGATCGGGTGACGATCGATTACGAACAGGACAATTCTACTCAAGCGCTGATGTATTTGGGTTGGCTGGCGAGCCGGCTTCAGTGGCGTCCTGTTGCTTTCAAACAGGAAGAGGGCGATTACCAAATCAAGCGAATTAAATTCGCCGGGCCGGACGAACGGGTTGTAGAAGCGGAGTTGGCTGCTATTCCTACTGCTGATACGGGCGATGTCCCGGGCGATTTGATTGCTGTGCGTTTGAGTTCTACGAACGAGAAGGCTGACTGCGGTACGGTTCTGTGTTCGGAAGTGGGCGGCTGCATGCGGATGGAAACGAAGGGCGGCGCTCAAACCGATCGGTTTAACCAGGTGAGTCCTCTGTTCGATCAGGTGACGGAACAGTTGCTGGGCCAGCACTTGCAGAGTTGGGGCCGGGACGTGCTTTACGAAGAAAGTTTGGCAGTGACGGCTCAAATGCTGAAGTTGGCTAAGCGGTAAATAGAAGGAAGAAGGAAGAAGGAAGAAGGAAGAAGGAAGAAGCAAGACGGATTGAGTTAACATTCAGTGGGGCAGGCAATGTCTGCCCTACTTTTTTAGGAGTTGTGAGTTATAAGTTATGAGTTTGAATTAATCATGTTCTTTGACTCAAAACTCTAAATTACTTCCCAAAAGCCACGAAATTACCTATATTCTTCTCATGCTTCCTTCGCGGTCTTCGCGTCTTCGCGGTTCGTTAAATAGGTATTAGTTGAGAAGTTCAAGACCAATACTCATAAATAATTTGATCGCCGGGCTGCTTTCTGTATTTTTTGTGAATAATTTAGAACTATGGCTTTAGTAATTGCTGGTGAACGTAGCGGTGCGGGAAAGACTACTGTGACGATCGCCCTTTTAGCTTTTTTAATCCGCCGCGGCTTGAATGTTCAGTCTTTTAAGGTTGGTCCCGATTACATTGACCCGATGTTTCACGCTTTTGTTACTGGTCGCCCCTGTCGCAATTTAGACCCGGTATTAACGTCTGAATCTTATGTAAAAAAGTGTTTTTCCCGTCATATTCAAGATGTCGATTATGCCTTAGTTGAAGGGGTAATGGGTTTATTTGACGGTGTTTCTCGGAAGCATGAAGAAGGAAGTTCGGCAACGAGCAATGTACGGGATGTAACGGATAGAAGTTCGGCAACGATTGTACGAGATGTAAAGGATTTAAGGAAGCCAGAAGGAAAACAACACTATTCTATTTCCTTTGCTTCTACGGCTCATGTTGCTTATTTGCTGAATTTGCCGGTATTGTTTGCGATCGATTGCAGCAGGCTGTCTGGTTCTGTGGCTGCGATCGCCCACGGTTTTCGTTCTTTTAACCCTGACCTTAAATTCGCTGGTTTGGTGCTGAATCGGGTGGCGAGCGATCGACATTTGGAACTGCTTCAAGATGCTCTCCAACCGCTCAATTTACCTATTTTGGGCGTTTTGCGTAGGGATGAGGCTGTTACTATTCCCGATCGACATTTGGGTTTGATTCCTGCTGAGGAGTTGCCGAATCTTCACGCTGCGATCGATAAGTTGGCCGATTTGGCTGCTGTTAGTTTTGACTGGGAGCAACTTTTGCCTTTGTTGGCTGCAACTCGAAATGCGGGGGGTGAGGGGTCTGAGCAACTTTTGGGTAGGCACAGTCTCCCTTCGGGAATTATAACTCAAAAAGATGATGTTGTCAACTCTTTGGGAAAACAATTTGGAGTGAGGATTGCAGTTGCGCGCGATCGGGCTTTTAATTTTTACTATCAGGACAATCTTGATTTGTTGGAAGAGTTGGGTGCAGAGTTAGTATTTTGGAGCCCGCTTGATGACTCGGTTTTTCCCGACAACGTGCAAGGGTTGTATTTTGGCGGCGGTTTTCCCGAAGTGTTTGCTCAAAAATTGAGCGGTAATGTTTTAATTCGGGATGCGGTAAGAAGTGCGATTTTTTCGGGAATGCCCACTTATGCTGAGTGCGGCGGTTTGATGTATTTGTGCGATTCTATTGTAGACTTCGACGGCAATTCTTGGCAAGGGGTGGGAGTATTGGAAACTGCTGCTGCGATGGGAAAGCGGTTGACGCTGGGATACCGAGAAGCTGTGGCGGTGAGGGATAGTTCGGTGTTAACTGCTCTTGATGAGGTTTGGGGACATGAGTTTCATCGATCGCATTTAACTGTGGAACCGAGTAATCCAGTTTATCACAGTTGGAGGTACGGGAAACGGGGGGAAGTTGAGGCGGTTGCTGAAGGTTGGGGAGTTTGTCGGGTACACGCTTCTTATTTGCATTTGCATTGGGGTGCTCGACCTGATATTCCGGCCCGTTTTTTGCAGCAGTGTGCTGAGTTTGATTGTAAGGTTGATACAGAAACCGCAGATGTCAGGCAGATAAACACAGATTAACGCAGATAAATTTCAAGAAGGGCGATCGAATGAAAGCAATCTTGTTTATTTTTTTGTGGGCTGAGTCGAAAGGTTGGTTTTTAGCTGCACTCAAGGTAGAAATAAAGTGGTCTTACTATTTATATTAGAATATTTATGACGGAGAAAGCTAGGGAGGTTAGGATTTATGAGCGAATCAATTTTGACTAAGCAGTTATCCGCACAATGGGTGACACCGGAGAATTTTCGGCGTTACGGTCAAGTTATCTTTGCGGCTGTTGATGGCAAGTCTTTCGATGCTGATGATGCTCAGTTAAACTTGCAAAATGGCATTCCTAGATTTTACATTATGCGACTGCAGGAGAAAGGTCGCAAGTTTGGCAAAATTACGCGGCACAGTCAATGTACTCAGTGTTTGGGTTCTTTAGAGGGGAAGGATTGGTTGATGGCGGTTGCACCTCCTGGGGATAGCTATAAACCTAGTTTAGAGGATATGGCTGCTTTTCGGATTCCGGGCAATTGTTTTATTAAGTTAGATGTGGGGACTTGGCACGCTGGGCCGTATTTTGATGCGGATTTTGTTGATTTTTACAATCTGGAATTGAGCGATACTAATGTGGTTGACCATTTTAGTTTTGATTTGGTAAAAAATCACAATCTGGAGTTTGAGATTGTCTGATGTTGGCGGTTTGTAGTTGCGCTTTTTTCTGGGTGATTGTGGTTATAGGTGGGTTTTTAAGTAAGATTTTTTAACCGCAGAGGGCGCAGAAGACGCAGAGGAGGAGAAGGAGGGGGTTCGCAAGTGATTAAGGGATTCTTTTGGCTTCACTAGGAAGGATAAAGTTTACAATTATTAAATTAAGTGCAGTTGTCATGCCCGAGCAAAAGTATAGCATTGTTCTGCGCGAATGTCGTTTGTTAGGTGCGAGCGACAGTCAAACAGTGGATATCGCCATAGATGGGGACAAAATAGCGGCCGTATCGCCGCAGATTCCCGAATTGGGAGAATCCGAAATTGACGTTGGAGGAAAATTAGTCAGTCCTCCTTTTGTGGAGTCGCACATTCATCTCGATTCGGCTTTGACTGCGGGGGAACCGCGATGGAATCAAAGCGGCACTTTGTTCGAGGGAATTCAAATTTGGGGGGAACGAAAGCAAAGTTTAACTCTGGATGATGTCAAAAAACGGGCTGTTGAAACTTTAAGGCTGCAAGCGTCTCAAGGGATTTTGTTTGTCAGGAGTCACGCTGATGTTAGCGAACCGACGCTGACTGCTTTGCAAGGACTTTTGGAAGTTCGAGAACAAGTGAAAGATTGGATGACTCTGCAAGTTGTGGCTTTTCCCCAAGACGGGATTTACGGAAGTCCAGAAAATGACAAACTTTTAGAGAAATCTCTGGATATGGGTGCGGATGCTGTGGGCGGGATTCCGCATTATGAGTTGACGCGGGAAGATGGGGTGAAGTCGGTTGAGCGAATTTTTGAACTTGCTGAAAAATACAATAGATTAATAGATGTTCACTGCGATGAAATCGATGATGAACAGTCGAGATTTTTGGAAGTTGTAGCAGCTTGTGCGATTAGAAGCGGGGCGGGTTCGCGGGTGACGGCAAGCCACACGACGGCTTTCGGTTCTTACAACAATGCTTATGCCTTGAAGCTGATGGGAAGTTTGGCAAAATCGGGAATTAATTTCATCGCCAATCCTTTAATTAATATCACCCTGCAAGGCCGCGCTGATACTTATCCCAAACGCCGCGGGGTGACGCGAGTTAAGGAGTTGTGGCAGCAGGGATTGAATGTGAGTTTTGGCCACGACTGCATGCAAGATCCTTGGTATAGTTTAGGTACGGGAAATATGTTGGATGTCGCTCATATGGCGGTTCATGTTTGTCAGATGACGGGAATGGCTGAAATTGCAGCTTGTTTTAATATGGTGACTGTCAACGGTGCTAAAACTCTCAATCTGGGAGATGAGAATTATGGGATAGAGGCGGGGAAACCTGCAAATTTAATTGTGTTAGATGCTGAGGATTGTTATGATGCAATTAGGAGGCGCGCTGCGGTTCGGTATGTGATTTCGCGGGGGAAGTTGCTGGCGGAAACTGCACCTGCTAAAATTAGTTTCTACGGTATTTGACAAACAATATTTGAAGCTGTTAAATTGTGAATCAAGGTGCTATTCCCGATGAGAGTCCGAGAAATTTGCAGGAGCAACTTCTGTTGCAAGATGCTAAGGCTGGTAATTGTAGAGCAATTCAGGGCGGGCCTGACGATATACTAGGGGATGTTTCCAGATTGGTTGCCCTCTATGGAGGTAATCCCGAAGACTGGTACAAAATAACTAGCATTCAGGCTTTTGTAATTAATGGGGCTTCCGTACAAGTGCACTGGTTTGAAAATGCAAAAATTTTCCAACAAGTTGAATTAAAGTTTAAACGACAATATCCTAAAATAGCACCTAAGAATTTATAGGTATAGAAATTATGATTGTTCGCTGTATTGCTAATACTGGGAAAGACTTACCGGAAAATTATATCGATCCGGCAAGAGGTTATACTAAAAAGATTGAATTGCCGTTAACGGTTGGCAAGGAATATGTTGTTTATGCCATCCGATCGTGGCAAGGAATAGTTTGGTACTATATTTGTGATGATAATTACAGCTATTATCCCATACAGACTCCGGCACCGCTGTTTGAAGTAGTTGATAACCGAGTTTCTAAGTATTGGCAGTTTATGCTTGACCCGAATGGGGTGTTAAGGTTTGCTTTTGAACAGTGGTTTACTGACCCTTGTTTTTATGATAAGCTGACGGATCAGGAAGAGGCGGAGGTGGAGATTTTTGAGAAGGTTAAGGAATTGATGGATGCTGAGGATTTTACTTTGCCTCCGCTGGATGTTGCCGTTGAGAAGTTGCGGGAAACTGTCAGTGTTTGAGTGGGAAAGTGCGAAAGTCAATTTATTTTGTTAACCAGCTTGAATCAGATAGCTTGAAATGGTATCAACTAGTAATCAGCAGAATTTGGTGAAATAAAATGAACGAAAAAAATGAAATCAATAGAAGCTATGAGATACTAGATGGCGATGATGATGTTTTGTTATTGGGGAAAGCTACTTTTACGGTGCGCCGATTGAAAGAGCTAGCCGCTAGTAAGTTGAGGAGTATACTTGATATTTCTGTAGATAAGGATCGATATCATACGATTTCTACGATGATGGAAGAGCTACAGATTAACGAAGAAACAAAAATAAGGGGAGGGAATATAACCTGGAAAACCTCTCAACAAGGAATCGCTTGTCAAATTCTCAAAATTGGTTCTAAAGGTTGGAAAAAAGGAAAGCTTCAAATAGAAATTAATGGAGGTTTAGAATATTCTGGGAAAACGCAGACATCTATAAAGTTTTTTCCAGATGAACCACTAGAGCCAAAATCGCCTTTAGATGATATCAGACAATCCGAGGAATACAAAAAACTGAGCAATAATAACTGACTGCCCGATCGCGATTACAATACAATAATCGATCGCACTTATATCTGAATCTGAGATTTTCAACCGCAGATGAGGGCAGATGTACGCGGATGAACGCTGATGTTGTTTTGGGAGGGACTCATGGTAAATGTCGAAGAATATGTCGATCGCACGGCTGAACTGATAAACTTACCCTTAGACCCGGAACATCGGCCGGGGGTTGTGGTAAACTTCGAGAGGATTGCTGCGATCGCCCGACTCGTTACTGAATTTCCTTTACCTCCAGAAGTAGAAGTCGCGCCGGTGTTTGAACCTTAGATTTTTAACCGCAGATGAGGGCAGATGAACGCGGATGAACGCAGATGTTTTTTAGAGAGGGCTGATGCGGTTGCTACGGCAGCGGCTGTTAAATGTGGTAAGGTTACTGCTACAGTGGCGGTAAGTGCTGCTTTGGAACGGATTGCTGTTAAGGATAAGGCTTTTAATTGTTTTACTGCAATCACTGCATCAAGCGCACTCGCAGCAGCCGAAAATATAGATAGTTCGATCGCAAATAACGAAAACCCAGGCCCTTTAGCAGGCGTTCCCTTCGCTGTCAAAAACCTGTTCGACATCGGTGGAATTACTACTCTAGCTGGGTCAAAAATCAACGCTGGCAATCCTCCGGCTACCCAGGACGCGGCGGTGGTCGCCCGACTCAAACAAGCCGGGGCTGTGCTCGTGGGTACTCTCAACATGGATGAGTACGCCTACGGTTTCGTCACCGAAAACAGCCACTACGGCCCGACTCGCAATCCCCGGGATACTGCGCGCATCGCTGGCGGTTCCAGCGGCGGTTCCGCAGCAGCAGTCGCCGCCGGTTTTGTACCCTTCACTCTCGGTTCTGATACTAACGGTTCCATCCGCGTACCTGCTGCTTTGTGCGGTGTCTTTGGGTTTAAGCCTACTTACGGCCGTTTGTCGAGGGCTGGCGCTTATTTATTTTCGGGTAGTTTGGATTGTGTGGGGCCGTTTGGGCGATCGCTCCGAGACATCGCACTGCTGTACGATATCCTGCAAGGCCCTGATTCTCGCGACCCAGTTTGCACTCGACGCCCGCCAGAACTTTGTTCGCCGCAGTTAAATCAAGGCATCGAAGGATTGCGAATTGCTGTTGCTGACGGGTATTTCGCTACAGGGGCCGAACCGGAAGCATTGGATGCTGTAGAAATAGTTGCTAATGCCTTGACAAATGTCTTGGATTGTGGTATTAAAACTGAAAAAACAACAAACCCCCCAAAAATAGGGGGGCTTGCAACTGTCAGCATACCGGAATCCGATCGCGCCAGGGCTGCGGCGTTTATCATTACCGCTTGCGAGGGGGGAAACTTGCATTTAGACAATTTGCGATCGCGCCCTCAAGACTTCGATCCGGCGACGCGCGATCGCTTTTTAGCGGGAACCCTGATCCCTGCGACTTGGTACTTGCAAGCCCAGAGATTCAGACAGTGGTACCGCGATCGAATGCGCGAAATATTCCAACAAACAGACATCATCCTCGCACCCGCCACCCCGATTGCTGCCCCTGAAATTGGCGTCGAGAAAATGGTAATAGCCGGACAAGAAATCTTAGTGCGTCCCAATCTCGGACTGTTCACCCAACCCCTATCATTTATTGGCTTGCCCGTTCTTTGCGTACCCGTACAGCGGCCGGGCGCTTTGCCCTTGGGGGTACAAATTATTGGTGCGCCCTACAGCGAAGCGGTGATTCTCCGAGTCGCTGCGGTACTAGAATCGCAAGGCATTATATCTGCCCAATCAATTTAGTGCTAATAATTCTAGGGTTTGTTGTTGCGGTGAAAGCGTCTCTTAGTCCTTCTGGCAATAGCTTTGCGCTTCTGCTTTTCCAACGGGGTTTCAAAGTGGCGGTGTTTTCTCATGTCGGGGAAAATACCCGCTTTAGAAACTTGTCGCTTAAACCGTCGCAGGGCTGACTCAATCCCTTCATTTTCGCCTATTACAACTTGGGTCATTATTTCTCCTTAGTGTTTGTCAGATCAATTTTTATCATATCAAGGTTTTTGGCCGCGCGACCTGTTGGAGGTCGGGCGATCGGCCAAAACCCCAAAATTATAGCAAATCCGCTGCCATCACCGCTCTTGATTCTTGAGTCTGCACAGGCAGACTTTGTATGTCAAAGCGCCAATTATATTCGCGCGGTTGAATCGGTTTGGGCTACCAACTGATTTTCCTGCCGCAGGTAAGCTTGAATAAACGGGTCTAATTCGCCGTTCATCACATCTGCGATGGCGGTTGTTTCCACTCCAGTACGCAAATCCTTGACCATTTGGTATGGGTGAAAAACATAATTGCGAATTTGGTTGCCCCAAGCTGCCTCCACCATGTCGCCGCGAATCTCGGCAATTTCCGAAGCCCGCTGTTCCTTAGCAACCACCAACAGTCTAGCTTTGAGTAATGCTAGAGCTTTTTCTTTATTTTGCAACTGACTGCGTTCTTCAGTGCAGCGGACGGCCAAACCGGTAGGAAGGTGAACGATGCGGACAGCAGTTTCTACCTTGTTAACGTTTTGCCCGCCCTTGCCGCCAGCGCGGGAAGTCGTGATTTCCAAATCTTTTTCTGGAATTTCCAACTTGACGGATCGATCGAGAATTGGCATCACTTCAACGCCCGCAAAACTGGTTTGACGCTTGTCGTTAGCATTAAAAGGCGAAATTCTGACCAAGCGGTGAGTGCCTTTTTCCGATCGCATATAACCGTAAGCGTAGCGGCCGACAATTTCCAAAGAAGCAGATTTAATACCTGCTTCCTCTCCCTCGGAAATTTCCATTAAATGTACTTTGTAACCTTGACTTTCCCCCCAGCGGGTGTACATCCGCAGCAGCATTTCTGCCCAATCTTGAGCATCTGTGCCGCCGGCCCCGGCGTTAATCGTCAAAACGGCGCCGCCTTCGTCGTAGGGCCCGGATAGTAATTGTTGCAGTTCCCACTGGTCGAGTTCGCGGCTTAACTGAGAAAGACTCGATGAGGCTTCTTGGAAAAGGGACTCGTCGGCTTCTAACTCCAGCAGTTCTAAAATAGCTTTAGCATCTTCCAAGCTCGTTTGCCAGCCGCGGTATTGGTCTAAATGAGATTTGAAGTCATTAAGTTCTTGGAGGGTTTCTTGAGCTCGATCTTGGTCGTCCCAAAATGCTGGTTGGGCGCAGATTTGCTCTAAGTCTTGAATTTTGGCTGTAAGTGCGGGGATGTCAAAGATAGTCCTGGGTTGTACCCAGTCGATCGGACAATGTTTCGATATTGTGTTTGATGTCTAGAACTTCCACTGTGAGTTCTCCTAGTTGTGGGCTGTATTTTTGAGTTTAGCTGAAATTTTGCTCTAAATGTGCAAATCAATTTTTCAGCAGCACACCAGCTTTGATAAATGAGTCAAGTTTGCCGTCGAGCACCTCGGCGACGGCTGTTGTTTCGATTCCTGTACGGAGATCCAGAACTTTGCCCTGGTTCGCGCTGTCGCTGGCAAATTGATATTCCCGAATTGGTTGGTTAAGGAGTGTTTTTAGGCGATCGACCTGAATGTCTGAAATTTCTGAAACTTCCTGACTTTGCATAGTAGCAAACAGTTTGCTTTTGAGAAGCGACAAAGCCATTTCTCTATTTAGCAGTAGGCTCCGCTTTTCGGTAGATAGTGCATAAATACCAGTAGGAACATGAACCATCCTCACCCAAGTTGGGACTTTCCCGGAAATCACGTCGCCAGGAGGCAAGATTATTTCTAAATCCTGTTGTGGAATCTCAAGTTCGACATTAATTGGCACAACTTCCACCGTCGCTGTAGTCTGCCGCTTTCCGGTAATATTCAAAGGCGATGTACGTTGCAGTCGGTGCATTCCGGTTTCTGACTTGAGATAGCCACAAGCGTAACGTCCGTCTATTTGCAAAATTACAGAATTAATTTGTCCATATCTCCCTAGCGGCGATTCTCCAACAAACGCAACTCTATAGCCTCGGTTTTGTCCCCAACGAGCATACATTCTCAGCAACATTTCTGCCCAGTCTTGAGCATCTAAGTCATCTATTGCTGCATTAATTATCAGGTAGGCTCCGTTTTTGTCGCAAGGCCCGCTCAACAATTGCTCTAATTCACACTCTTCTAGAGAGCAGTTAAGTTGAGCTAAATTAGTTTGAAGTTCTTGCTCTAGTTCGTCGTCTGCTTGAAATTCGAGTAATTCCACTGCTGATGTGGCATCTCCTAAACAAGTTTGGCACTGGTTGAGCTTTGCCTGGTAGGATTGGAGTGCGTCTAGTTCTTGGAGTATCCGTTCAACTGTGTTGGTGCTGTTGCCCGATTCCGGCTGTGCTGCTAGCTGTTGTAACTTTTGGTTCTCGGCGGTTAGTTCTGAGCTAAAGATAGTCTTGTAGACTGGTTAGGCGATCGCACAATGTTTCGAGATTGTGTTTGATGTGTAGAATTTCCACGATTAATCCTCATGGTTTTGAAGTGTTTTACAAATTATAGCTGAAATTAGGATATTTCAACAAAATGTTATTGTTTCTTCGTAATTAGATATCCTGCGAACCAGTTGAATTGAAAATTTTACCGCATTAAAAATAAAAAAAGTTTCTATAATCTAAAATCAGGTTAACGATATCGATGGGAGTTAACTGCCATGATTTCCCCAGAACTAAAATTAAGCTTGCCGTCCACCGAAGACCTGCCCTGTTCGGACGATACCCCTGTGGATAACGAAGACCAGAATCTGCTGCCGAACCTATTGTTGTTTGTCCTGACCGGCATTTGGTCGGCTCGCATGGATTGGTACTTTGGGGTGGATATGGCGGTGTATCACACTACAGGAATCAGTCCCAAAGTGCCTGTTCCGACGGGTTTCTCAGTTTGGGGGTGGAGCGCCGAAAAGGGGGCAAATCTCGCCGCAGCTATGCTGTCTGGGAAGAAAACGAGGTTGTGCCGATCGTAGCATTGGAAATGGTGTCTCACAAACCCGGTGGGGAGTACGACGATAAAATGTCGATTTATGCCGGTTTAGGAGTTTTGTACTACATTATTTACAACCCCGAATTTTGGCGGCGCGATCGGCATCAACCGTTTGAAGTGTACAAGCTGATTGACGGGCAGTACAGGCAGCAGATTGGCGAACCCTTTTGGATGCCAGAAGTGGGACTGGGCATAGGGCGATCTCAGCAAGTTATTGGGGGCATCGAGCAAGAAATTCTGGTGTGGTCCGACGAGTCAGGAAATGCTTATCCCCTGCCCGATGCAGCGGCGGAACAGATGCGCGAGCAGTTGAGGGTAGAACGACAGCGAGCCGAACGCCTAGCTGAGTATTTGCGATCGCAAGAGATCGATCCTGATAACCTACCTGAAATCTAACTTGAAATGCGATCGCTTTACCCGATTAAAACCAGCGTCCCGATAGAATTAACAACGTTCCCCCATCGCTCCCGCGTAATACTTCCTCGATTTGTTCTGTGAAACAGTGAATTGGTATTAGCCACTTTCCATTGCTAATAGACTTCTGCCCAAGTCTATCTGCGATTATGCGCGAGCATCCCATCCCTGCAAATTTAAAGAAGGGTGAGGAGAGTTTATATCTAAATGCTCCCCCGTTCCTGTGTTCCGCCGCTCCCCCAGAGACCGTATTTTTACAAAAACCTGTTTTTTGGAACCAACCTTTAGCTATAGTTGGGCAATTAATTGACCAATATAGTATATTGACAAAACCAACTAATTGTGCAATTTGCGCTCATAGCAATATAACTTTACACAAACATACCAACTTTATCTATATTCTCGTTGAGCTAAACAACTGATATAATAGAGGAGCTTTTTGGTGAATGTCCGCTTACAGTAATTGGGCTCTTGTCCTTCTACCCTCTGCTATCTGCATCACAGCCGAATTGTATTAACTGCCTGTTTTGGAAGCATAAGAATCCTTAGCGTTCCTTGCTGTGTGCATACTACTCAAATGAAGTCACTACATGAATGTTGACGAAGTTCTGGACACTGTAGAACTTCGTCTGCTATCTACGCAACTGAGTTCCCTTGAGCGCTTAATCCTGTGTCAGTCATGGCTCGGACACGCTTATAGAACCTATTTGAGATCTATTGCTGTAAGCGTAAGCCCTGTGCGATATGGATTTGGGCTCTTTTGCCACCATCGCCCCATGATTTCTCGTCTTGTAGCTATTGAGTTATGTGAGACGACTTGTTTGTCTGCCTGATTTTTTCAGAAAAGCTCTCAAAGGGGTTCTATAAAGATGCGCTAGTTTCCGAGTTACCGAATTTTTTCATGATTTCCACGATCTCATCAACTTGATAGGGATATGAATTTAGATTCTCAAGTAACTACGTTTTCAAGGGATAGCTCGGAAGATATCAGCACGGTTTTTTGGTCACTTTGGCAGCCGTATAAAAATGATCTTTATCGTTGCTGTTTCAAGTGGATGAACTATAACCCAACCGATGCTGAAGATGCCCTCAGTCTGGCGATGCTCAAAGCATGGGAAAAGGTACAAAAGTATGAGGGGAAAATTCCTAATTTTAAGGCTTGGCTGACGCTGCTGACTCGTAATCTCTGCATTGATATTCATCGCGCGCGCTCGCGCGCCGGGACAAAAGTGGAGAATATAGAAGCGATCGCCTCTGTCGAGGAAATAGAACTGGTTTCTCTGCACGATACGCCCCTGGGCGCTCTGGAGAGGGGCGAGAAAGAGATGGTGGTTCGCAGCGCGATCGATAACTTACCCCAGAAGATGCGCGAGACTTTTATCCTGCACTTTTATCAAGAACTCTCTCATCAAGACATTAGCCAACAGCAAGATATTTCCTACCAGAATGTCTCCAAACGCATCTCCCAAGCGCGGGCTATTCTGCGAAAAGAGTTAAGGGGATATTGGGTGGGGGATGATTCTACTGATGGGGAGGAGTCTCCAAAAAAGGAAGAGTCGAAAAAGAGGGTGCGAGTTGAAGCTAGTGCGATCGAGACTATTATCCAGGGTAAACGCATCTAAATTAAGTTGACAGAAAATCATTTTTGTGCATAATTTATTTTTTTAAAAAACCATTCTTAAAACTCTTAAATCTGATGCAATTAACCCAGTTAAAATCGAGCTTTAAGAACTTCTGAAGTCT
>NZ_JAUBSX010000094.1:0-25863 GCF_036704885.1 Microcoleus sp. F4-D5
GCGACCATTATTGATCGTCCGCTCTCTTAATCCTGGTGGTGTAACCTTTTGACACTGATTCAGCAAGCCCTATTTAGCTTAACTCTCGATCGAGCTTCCCAATCATCTACAAAGTCAGGCAGCGTTTGCGAGATAACGCTCCCAATCAGCGGCGGTAGCTATCTCAGGACTCAGCACAACGACTCTCGTCCGTCCGCTGCATTGGGGTTGTTATATTTCGCCTTCATTGCCTCAATGCTGATGCCCTTTCCTTCTCGGCAACTTGCAAATAACCTGACAGGTCGTTTTTGACCGAAAGCATCAAGGATACCCGCCACGCGATCGATCGGTCCAGAAATAAAAAACCTGTATCCGATGAAACTTGCCGAACGTATTTATCTCGCGCAAGTCAATGCTAAAATCTAAAATTTAAAATCTAAAATCTAAAATCTAAAATCTAAAATCGATTGACTTCATCAATCGGGACTTGCTTAATTCCTCTCTCCTACCGAACTCGGCTAACCACCTCATTGCCTCCGATTTCTCTCGAAATGGAGTTTATTTCTATTCCCTATTCCCTAATTTACACAAACATTTTTTGCAGCCAGCCTTTTTTGAATTGTTCGGTACGCTGAATCTGTTACCTCACTGCTTCGGTTTGGGTCATGGGGACAGGGGAGATTGATATATTTTTAAGCCTTGGATAAAGCGAAAATCTTTGAGGTTTAGGGTATAAAGGCTAATGTTATGGGTTAGGGCGGTGGCGGCAATCATGGCATCGGGAATTGTGAGTTTATGGCTTAGGGAATATTGCGCCATGAGTTGAATGAATTCCTCTGAGATGGGTCGATCGATGGGAATATTTTGAAGTAAGTCTAGGTGTTTTTGAATGCGGTTTAGTTCGTTTTTGTTGAGTGCGCCATAGTACAGTTCTGCTCTGGTGATAATGCTAATGGTTAAGTTCTGGATGCCGATTTGTCGTAGTTCTTGAATGATGGCGGTATTGTTTTTATAGAATTCGATGAGAATATTAGTGTCACACAAAATCATTGGTTTTCTTTGCCCCATGCGTCTTTGCGAATGTCGTCTAGAGTGATATTTTTTTCTTCCCAGATTCCGGCTAGCTCAAAAAAGGATTGTTCTTGATTGGAGTCATCTTTTTTGGGTTCTATCGTTTTAGTTTGGTTGGCTTGAAATTCTATAAATTCGATAAATTCAATAACTTTATTGCGTTGTTCGGGGGAAAAATGTTGGATTTTTTGGATTGCCATTTCTAGGGTTAACATGGGTTTCTCCTTAATTGTTTTTGGTACTATTTTAACGATTTACACAAACATCTTTTTTTGGGATCTACTAGCTTGTTGCATGGTGCGCGATCGAAGCGTGTCTATTTATTCTACCAATTTTCTGTATGTCAAGCTCTCGATCGAGATTCCGAATCATCTCCAAAGTCAGGCAACGTTTACGAGATAACGACCCCGTTCACCCGCTGCAGACAACCTCGCGAACCTAACGAAGAGAGTCTGTAGGTCGGTGTGCAACGGGATTGTTCGACCGTTCCTTACGATGCAATGTTTAATAAAGTCTATATACCTCTCAATCCCAGCAAGCGAGTTACAAAAATGTTGGTTTAGGAATTTTCAACAATATATTTTTCAAGTTGAAGAATTGCTTGATCGATCTCTGTGATAACTGCATCAACAGCATTTTTCTGTTCTTCTAGCGGTGCAAGCTGTTGAGCCAAAGCGCGGCGATCCGCATCACGCTTCGCAGTTTGAAGAGTTCGCGCAAGGCTGCCAAGACTACCACCACCTCTAACCTTAGAGCCTTGTTGACGAACTTTGTCGGTGTATTCTGCGCGAATCATTTTTTGTTGTTGGGTTAGTTGTCTTTTTACCAAAGCATATTCTTTCTTCTTGAGCTTCAGCGTTTTGATCTTTAGTTTAGCTTCTGGCAATGATTGAACTGAAATATTAAGTTCTTCTGGGGGGGGATTGTTGGATTTTTGGGTGCCATATTTTAGGGTTAACATTGCCATTTTTAGATTTGACATGGGTTTCTCCTTGGTTGGTTTTGGTACTATTTTAACGATTTACACAAACATCTTTTTTTGGGATCTACTAGCTTGTTGCATGGGTGCGCGATCGAAGCGTATCTATTTATTCTACCAATTTTCTGTAGGTCAAGCTCTCGATCGAGCTTCCGAATCATCTCCCAGGTCAAGCAGCGTTTGCGAGATAACGGTGCCCATCACCCGCCGCAGATAACCTTTGCATCATAACCGATCAACTTTTGGCGGTCGGCGTGCATGGGCGTTGTTATCCTGCTAGTAACGCTAACCACCTGGTTGTAGCCAACCTTTGATAGCCGACTTGACAACTTTGAGATATTTGTTTTCTAAAATGAACTCGTCGATTGCTGTTTCACCGCTTGCCTGGAGCGCACCTGCGACACGACGCTTAAAACTTGGAGTAGTTTCATCATTAACATAAGCAACTTTTTCTGACTCCGTTGCAGTTGGGTTCGTCTGCTCCAACTGATTCAAGATTTGCTGAAGTTCCTCGGCTGCTTCAGCAAGAGTCCTCCGCGACTCAGATAAATGGATATGCTGATTTGCCTGCTGTCGCGCATTGCCAGAAACTTCGTTTGCGAAATTAGCAACGTTTGCTCCGCGAAGGTCATTGCTGAATGATTCTGAGCTTGATTGACTTTCTGATGAAGAATTTTGCATTTGTGACTGTCTTATATTGATTAGGATAAAACTACTATAATCATTCTTGGCAGCGATCTGTTTTTCTTCTGGGGAGAAAGTCATTTCTTCGCCTAAAATCCCATCTTCCTCTAATTTCAATGACCAGCTAAGAACGACATCCCGTACAGCCTCTAGCACACCTTTTGCTTGTGATATATCAATATGTATTTGCATTTCAAACGGAATGTCATCGTACTCTCTTAAAACTTCTTCCAATGCTGGTGGCATGGTAATTAAAGAGGCGTTTTTATCCTTCAAACTTTCAACAAGTGTTTCTATTTCACTGATTGGTTGAAGAACAGGTTGTTTAGATATGAACTCGTGAATCTGAGAAGGAACTCTGACTGGTATCCATCCATGATAAGGATTACGTGCCTTTAAATCTCCAAACATGAAGCGATATTGAGGGAGATATGAGATCCCAGGATAGCCATTAAGTTCTTTTTCTACCCATTGCTGAAACTCCTGAATATTGAGTTTCCTTGCAACAACCAAAGCTTTTCTTAGTAGAACTAACACGGAGATTTGTGGATTAAGCGCATCTCTTTGTAGTTCCAAAACTAATGAACCCATAAAGCTTCGTTGACCTTGCTTCAAAAACTGCCTTTTTATTCTAACGTGTCATTTAAATTACTCTTTTGAATGGCCCTGCCGATAATTTTAAAGTGCTGCCCTAACCAATAGGCCAGCATCATAACTTATAATTATGTTGCAGTTGCGGTACAATACTGGATATAATCGAATCATACCGCAGCTTAATGATGTATGTCAACCCGTTCTTACTCCCCATTGGAATCTCCTTTCCTCGATCGAGTTCGCCGCACGATTTGACTCAATTACTTAAGCCGCCGCACTGAAAAAAGCTATCTTTATTAAATTTTAGATAAGAGAGCATTTAGAGTCGATCGCACACTTTCGGCGATCGCAAAAATCGAGACATTCATCACAACTTCTTCACGCACGAATAACTGTAACCGTTCGCCCCATTGGTGTCAGATGAATTTCAGTATTCAGTCGTTCTTCTAATTCGAGCGCATTCTCGCGTCGATCGAATATCACCAACCACCCTTCATCTTGTCCCAATCGAGCCAAATATCCATCTAACTGTTCCAACCCTTTACTCAACGGATCGACTTTCCGAGTGCGCCAAACCTTCAGTTCAATTCCCAATGTTACCTCACCATAACGCAAACATAAATCCATTCTGTCGCGTCCGATCGCATATTCCCTCTCCAACGTTCCCCCACCATTAATCACACGATGCAGAAACGCCATCAACACTAAATGCGGTGCTATTTCGGGATAAGAAGCACTTTTGAGTAACGGTTCGCCATGTTGCAACCAAAAGGCGAGAAACGCTTGCAGGAGTGCTTCTGGAATCAGTTCGCCGCGATCGTTCAACCAACTCGGACTAATAATCGGTAAACTATCTTGCGGCCCTTGGGCCAAAACTCGTGGCAACACTTCTCGATAAATCGGATTGGCGATGACTAAACCCCCGGCTGGATCTCGTTTGAGCAAGCCCAAATCTAGGAGATATTGGCGATCGTCATTAGAAGATTCTGGCAATTCTCGTCCGGCTAACATCGGCTCGATAATGGCTTTGACTCGGTTTTCTCTGAGTCGTTCTGCCAAGCTATCCAAATGCGTATCTTGCCGCTGTATTAAAATTTCTTTAGCTGATAAAATATGTTGTGGTGTAATTTCTATAGATTCATCTGTTACTAATTCTTCTACAATTTCCTTAGCTAAAGCATTCACTAACCAAGGTTGTCCCTGAGTCAGTTCAAAAGCTAAGGCTACGGCTTCAGGTGTAAAAACTTGTCCGGTATCTTGGGTATGTTGCGCGTAGAGTTCCGCGACTTCTTCTGCATTAAAATCTCTCAGAGTAATCGATCGCACTTTAATATTAAACGGACTGGATGTATGGAGCCGATCGCTTCCCCCCGCAGCCACTTTGTAATCGCGAACATCCCGCAAACCAATTAAACCCACCGATTGCGGAAACGCTTTCGGGCGATTGGGATAACCATCGCGCAGTTGTCGCAGGATAGAAATCAAAGCTTGGTCTTGCAATGCGTCAATTTCGTCGATAAAAATGACCAAAGGACGAGATGAAACTTGTGCCCAAGCTTGTAAAGCAGCCCGAATTTTCTGTCCCGATTGCATCGCTGTCCAGTCAGGCGGTTGCAGTTCGAGTGGGAGACGGACGGAAATGTTATCTCGCCAAGCACCGAGAATCGCCTCTTCTGCACCAGCGATGTCTTGACTGAAAGGTGCGCCCACTTCTACCGACAGCATCACAGCCGTGTATTGTCCGCTATTGGTGAGTTGTTTGGCTAGCGCCAGCATCGCGGTGGTTTTTCCCACTTGTCGGGGTGCGTGGATGACGAAATAGTTCTCCTGAGCAATCAGTCGTTCCAGGCTGGGAATGCGACGGGTAGCAGGAAGTACGTAGTGGATATCCTCGCGGCATGGGCCAGCAGTATTGAACCAACGTGGCATAGGTCAACTGGGGCGAATGGGGCTGCTCTCAGTTTAGTTTACGGTTGTTGGAATGGCGTTCTAGTTGTTAAGCGGGGGTTTGTACCGACTCTCGGTATCCGATGAAACTCTCTCAGAGCGAAAGTCGTGCTCGATTCTTGATTCATAGAACGGAAGAACCCCAACTGCCAACTGCCAAAGTTTCACTCTTCAACGCGATAGCCCAATTCGGCTAAACGAGTGCGCGACTGCCGCCACTTCGGCTGCACCTTTACAAATAACTCCAAATATACTTTGCCTTCAATTAACTTTTGAATCTGTTCTCGGGCCGCACTGCCGATCGACTTGAGCATACTGCCGCTTTTACCGATTAAAATGCCTTTTTGGGAATCGCGTTCGACGTGAATCGTCGCTAGAATCCTAGTAATTTTCGCTTCTTCTTGAACAATGTCGATCGCAATTGCTACCGAATGCGGCACTTCTTCCCGCGTCAGCAGCAAAATCTGTTCCCGAATCAATTCGCCCATAATAAAGCGTTCCGGCTGGTCAGTCACCAAATCTGGCGGATAATAATAAGGCCCAACCTCCAAATGTTCGATTAACAATTGTTGCAGCGGCTCGACACCCTCGCCCGTGAGAGCCGAAAATTTCACTACAGGCCACTCAGGATTGACAATTTGCTCGTAAGTTCGATCGATCAACACGCAATCCGACGGTTGTTCGTCCAACTTATTCATCCCCAAAATCACCGGAATGCCGATATTGCTAAGAATTTCGACAATATATCGATCGCCCCCTCCCGATTCCACCGAACCATCCACCACAAACAGCACCACATCCACCGACTGAATCGCTGTGCGGGCATTCTGCACCAAAACCTTGCCCAATTGGTGGTGCGGCTTGTGAATTCCGGGAGTATCTACAAAAATAATTTGTGCTTCAGGTGTCGTCAGGATGCCCCGCAGCCTGTTGCGAGTCGTCTGAGACACCGGCGAAGTAATTGCAATTTTCTGCCCCACCAACTGATTCATCAGCGTTGATTTTCCGACATTCGGGCGTCCGACAATACCCACAAAGCCGGATTTGTAACCCGCCGGAGCCACGGGAACACCCATAATGTCCGATACGTCGATAAATTTACTATCTTCCACTAAAATCACCTATTTTCAAGCCCCTTCTGTGTCTATTGTCGCCTGAAAATACTCAAACGCCCATCGATGCACTCTAGCATCTTTCTCGCTTTGGTATAGCCTGCAACACTCAAACCTCGATCGAGCCGCCAACCAGTGTTAAAACGTGATACGCGATCGGCAAAACTTGATATCTGAGACAAAATTTGATAAAGTTCCAATGACATCGATCGAAAATGAATTATTCTGGTAAAACCGACTCCCAAATGCTGTAACAACTTCAGATGTGTAAATGTTTAACTCAACTGAAACTTTTCTACAGTTTGTCAGGCAAACCAGTTGTAACATTTTTGAGAATGTTTGGTAATAAATTAGGTAGGTTAAACTCAAACTCAAAAGCTGAATATCATCAGGCGCTTTTTCAAGAAAAGCTAGTGTTTTGGAGCATACCTAATTAGTGCTAATCGTCATAAAGTTGAGGAGATGAATCAGATGAAATCGAAATTTTTTTGGAGTTTTTGCACCGTTTTGGTAGCAAGTCTGCCTGTTCCAGCATTCGCTCAAACCAGCCCTCCCACAAGCCCTCAAGCAGAGATTGACTACAAGGATGGCTCGATGAAATACCAGTTGGTACCGGGCAAAAGACCTGACAGAACCTTGCCCAAAGCCTTTGACTTTCCAATTATTACCAATGTTGCTACTGACACTAGCATCACCACAGATTACCTAATTACCGATCAGTTTCGTGCCCCATCGACTCGTTCAGAATACACCGCAGCTCTCACCGCCTGGTCACAATCAATCAGAGAATGTTTGGCAAAACAACCGCTCTTGATTCGTAAAAGTACCGGAAACCCGATTCGGATTAATGGCAGAGTAGGCACGATTGTCAGAAACGTAAATAACCGTGCAGTTTGCAAATAAACCAGCAATATCATGGTGGCTAAATTGACCGTAATTGTTGTAAGGGCGGGTTCGCCAATATCTCCAATCCCAGCATCAATACAGTAAACCCGTCACCGGGGCGATATTGGAGTCAATCGAGGCCACTTGATATAACTTCCGCTATCTAAAGATAAAAACTAGAGAGTGTTTTTGAACAAAAAGAGCAATAGGTTTTCTATTGCTCTTTTTGGTGGCGAAATTTCTATTAATATCTATTAGGACTTATATGATATCGGCTGGAACAAGATCGTATAAGAGGTTTGCAGTGAGGAATGCAAGTCCTGATCGAAGCTTGAGGACTTGCATTCCTCACTGCAAACAAGATAATTGCGCAGAAACCAGCTTTTTTCCAAAAAATCCCGTGGAACTCGAGGGATATGGATTCTGATACCTGGTTGATGAAAGTTTGTATGCGTCATTCCCGATTAAGTAGCGCAAAATTCATCTGTACTCAGCAAAATTTCTCCATAATCAGGAATCCAAGCCAGCCACTTTTCCTCCGAACATTCACACAACAGCCACGCTTCGTCAAAGCTGAATGCGGTTGGCGGATTGAACAATTTAACCCACATAGAAGGAGCCAATTTGGGTGCAGGTACGGCGCAGCCAAATTTTTCCCAGTCGCGGGCACTGGCGACGCTTCCTGACGTTGGTTGGGATTGCCAAGTACGAATATCTGTTTGCAGTTTCATAACAACTCCTTTTGAGCTAAGAGTCTGCACCAGGGCGGGGTTGCAACAACCCAAAGCGAAGACGCAGAAAAATCTATTATGTAGTCTATGCTACGGAATTTCCCAGGCAAATGTGTAACCTTGTAGCAAAAATTTACAATCGAGAGCAAAAAACGGGCTCAAAGCTGAAAAGGTCGATATTTTATTGTTGGGTTCGGCAACGATCGACTACCATAGCAAACAACATCTGATTTATTTCATAAATTCCGACATGAACCAAACTGCAAAATCCCAGTGGAAAACTCTAGACCGCTTTGTAGAAATCAACTCTCATTGGGTAAAACTAATCGCCGAACATCTCGAAACAACGGAAGGGCAAATAGTAGAATATTGGCGAGTAGAAAGAGCCGATTCAGTTGTAATCTTGACAATTCAAGCTGAAAAATTTCTGTTTCCCCCACTGATGTATCGCCCCGGTGTAGCAGAAGCAACCCTTGATTTTCCCGGCGGTCGCGTATCAGCCGAAGCCACGCCAGCAGATGAAGTTACAGCTATACTCAAGAAAGAATTAGGCGTGACAGAAAGTGCGATCGCCCGCATCCAACCGATTAACACCGTCGGCTGGGCAATAAACAGTTCCTTCTCCAATCAAAAACTTTACGGTTTTGTAGCACAATTGCACCCGACAGCAACAGTAAATCCCGAACTTATCGGTGCTGCATATCCTGTCACCCCAGACGGAATTCGCGACTTGCTCAAAAATTTAACTTGCCTCCAATGTCGAGCCTTACTGCTAGAATGGCAAAATCAAATCAATTTTAGATTTTAGATTTTAGATTTTAGATTTTAGATTGGGAATTGTTTTCCGAGGGTCGTCGATTTTAAGTTGCTAAAAACCCAAATTACCGAAACTAATCATGCCTGTCAATAATGAAGTTGCTGTCGAATGCCTCGACGTTACATATCGCCTCAACCGCAGGCATTTAGTAGACAAACTCAATTTCAAAGTGCTGCAAGGAGAAGTTTTAGTATTGCTGGGACGAAGCGGCAGCGGCAAAACTACTACCATGAAATTGATTAACAATTTACTAAAGCCAAGCAGCGGCGAAGTTCTTGTCATGGGAAAACCGACAACTCAGTGGAACCCAATTCAACTGCGCCGAAAAATTGGCTATGTGATTCAAGAAATCGGTTTATTTCCCCATTTTACCGTTGAGCAAAACGTCGGTTTAGTGCCGAAATTGGAAGGTTGGGAGGGCGATCGCATTCAATCTCGCGTCCGCAAACTGTTAGAATTAGTCAACCTCGACCCCAAGCACTTCGCCAAACGCTATCCCCATCAGTTATCCGGCGGACAGCGGCAGCGGGTAGGCGTCGCTAGAGCACTGGCGGCTGACCCTCCGATGCTGTTAATGGACGAACCGTTTGGTGCTTTAGACCCCATTACTCGCCTGGAATTGCAGCGGGAATTCAGTCAATTGCAGCAGCAACTGGGCAAAACAGTGATTTTTGTGACTCACGGCATTCAAGAAGCTTTTTTGTTAGGTTCTAGAATAGGTTTGATGCAAGACGGACGGTTGGTTGAATTGGCAACACCTCATGATTTTCTCAAATCTCAGCATCCAGAAGCTGGGGCATTTCTTGAATGTTTGCAATTACCCGGGACGAGGTAATAATATGATGTGCGATCGCATCTTTCGTTTATGGGTATGGGCGGGGCGGGTTTTTGAAGCTGATGGTTGGGAATTAAAGATATTGGTGAACCCGCCCCTACGAGATTTTTAATTATACCACAATTGCCAATTACCAAATGATAGAATTTTTAAATCGGTATGGCGCTGAGATAATTCAGCGCGCCAGCGAACACTTATATTTAGTAACTGTGGCAATTTTTATCGCTATTATTGTAGGAATTCCCCTCGGAATTTTAGCCACGAGAAAACCAAAATTGAAAAAGCCAATTTTGGGATTTGCTAATATTATGCAAACCATTCCCAGTTTAGCTTTGTTTGGCTTGCTAATTCCGGTACCTGTATTAGGTGGAATAGGCGATCGCACGGCAATTATCGCCCTCACTTTTTATTCTTTACTGCCAATTATCCGCAATACTTATACCGGTATTGTCGGCGTCGATCCGGCGATTGCGGAAGCCGGAAGAGGCATGGGAATGACTGATATGCAACTGTTATGGCAAGTCGAAATTCCCCTGGCACTGGGCGTGATTCTGTCGGGGGTGCGAGTTGCTGCGGTAATTGCGATCGGACTCGCTACAATTGCCGCTGCCATTGGCGCTGGCGGCTTGGGGGTGTTTATTTTTCGTGGCGTTGCTACAGTCAACAATCAGTTACTTTTAGCTGGGGCAATTCCGGCAGCTTTGATGGCATTGGCTGCGGATTTTGGGCTGGGTTTGGTAGAAGCCCGCCTCTCGAAAAGTACATTAAAAACTATTCATGAGGACTGAATTCCTCACTAGAAACAGTCAAGGTTCTGACTTTCTGCGAACCAGAATCATTCGCAGGATTTGCTATCAGATTGCGGATTTGATTTGAGCGTTCAATGTACTCTCGATCGCTCAAAACAGCTTTTGTTTCCTCCAGCAAAATAGGATGATCTGCTAAATCGATCCAAGAACGGCAACCGCCGTATTCAGGAATGTACGGAATTTCGCGGATTTCTGCAAGGCGATAAACCCGAAGCAATAAAATATAAATTGGCTGATTTTGTTTCCATTTCAGGCGGTCGCTGACAAATTTTTCATTCCAAATATGGTAAGGAAACAACGCAGTAATGGCCGGTTCCCAAGCTACCAAAAAAACATCGGTAATCTCCGCCCAACTGCCAATTTTCACAAATTCAGGATGCCAGCCTGATTCGACAGTTTTTACTTGATGTGCAAACTCCGGTTTTAATAAATCCGGCTGTTGGTGTTCAAAAGTTGGATATAATAAAACCTGTTTGTCACCAACATTAAACTGTCCGGCTTGTTCCCTAATCCCCCCTTTCCGCAACAGCATAATCGTTTTGCCTTGTTCCAAAGCATTAACTGCCACATTCCATTCTTTTAGCGCCCGAGTAGTTGATTTCATAAAAAATTAGTGGTGTTTTAAACATAGTAACAAAATCAGTATTTTCCAGCAAGTACAGCCTATTTTTCCTGGGACAATGAGATAGCTTGAGGGTGAATAGTGAAAATATAAATTAGGATTTAGGGTGTAGAAAAGCGACAATAGGGGATATCGGAAATTCAGATAACCCCGATAATTATGGGGAGTTGGCAAGCTGGGAAGCAAATGTGGGTGGGAATTGAGGATGCTGAAACTGTCAAAGCAATGCGCGGCGCTTTTGAGGCAGGCATTACCACTTTTGATAATGCTGAGGAATACGGAGAAGGGCATTCGGAACAAATTATCGGTCAATCACTTTCAGATGTGCGATCGCCAGTAGTTTATGCTAGCAAAGTTTTCGCCAACCACCTGAAACCAGATTTGTTAATCGAAGCGTGCGATCGATCGCTAAAAAACCTCAACACCGATTATATCGACCTTTACAAATCCACTGGCCCGCCGGCACTTGGAATTCGGAGTTAGTGCCAATTGCAGAAACAATGGATGCCCTGAACAAGTTAAAAGAACAGGGGAAAATTCGGGCGATCAGCGTTTCCAACTTCTCCCGCGCCCAAATAGAAGAAGCCGCCCTATACGGACGCATCTACAGCCTCCAACCGCCCTATTCTCTGTTTTGGCGCTGGGTAGAAAAAGATGCTATGTCCTATTGTGTGGACAATCATATCTCAATCCTTGCCTATTCATCTCTAGCTCAAGGAATATTGACAGGTAAATTCGGGCCAGAACACAAGTTTGAAGAAGGCGACCACCGCGCCAAAAATAAGCTGTTTATCAAAGAAAATTACGCCAGAGTGCAAACAGCATTAAATCAACTCAGGCCTATTGCCGATCGCCACCAGACAAGCTTGGGCAACTTAGCTTTAGCCTGGTTGATTTCCCAGCCGCAAACAAATGCAATTGTCAGCGCGCGACGGGAAGCAGCCGAAAATGCTAAAGCTGCTGAGGTAAAATTGACTCAAGAGGAATTAAAAGAGATTGACGCGATCGGGCGAACTGTCACCGATCGTTTAGACGATAACCCCGTCATGTGGAATTTCTAAAAGAGTTAATTCAGGACTAGCAAAACCTCTATATGTAGGGTGCGCGCCAATAGCGCACCTTACCCCTATAAGTAGCGCGTAAAACCCCTCTGAGAATAAGTTTTATAAATTTTATAGAGTCTGACAAGAGGTATAATATTTACTGCCTAGTGCAAATATTCAAAAACATAAAATCCCAAATCCCAAATCCCAAATCTCAAATCCCCAAATCTAAAATCTAAAATCTAAAATCTAAAATCGAATGAGTTACTGCCTAAACCCCAACTGTTCCAAGCCCCAAAACCCTCCCGCAGCCAAAATTTGCCGAAATTGCCGTTCAAAACTGCTGCTGCGCGATCGCTACCGGGCGATAAAGGCGATCGGACAAGGCGGTTTCGGCAGAACATTCCTCGCGGTTGACGAAGACAAACCCTCAAAACCCCGCTGCGTCATCAAACAGTTTTTACCCGCAGAAACCCAACTCATCCCCTCAGCAAGCAATCGCAACAGCAAAAAAGCAGCCGAACTTTTTGAACAAGAAGCAATGCGATTAGACGAATTGGGAAAACACCCTCAAATTCCCGAACTATTAGCCTATTCTATCCAAGACAGCAGACAATATGTAGTCCAAGAATTTATCGACGGACAAAATTTAGCACAAATTGTAGAAACAGAAGGCACATTTACAGAAAATCAAATTCTAGACTTACTCAATAGCTTATTACCCGTCCTTCACTTCATCCATTCCCACAACGTTATTCACCGAGACATCAAACCCGGAAACATCATCCGCCGCGCCGACAAACAATTAGTTTTAGTAGACTTTGGCGCTGCCAAAATTGCCACAGGTACAGCATTACTCAAAACAGGAACCAGCATCGGCAGCCCCGAATACATCGCCCCAGAACAAGCTAGAGGCAAAGCATTTTTTACCAGCGATTTGTACAGTTTAGGCGTAACTTGTTTGTATTTGCTAACTCAAGTTTCCCCTTTTGACCTGTTCGATCCTGGCGAGGATGCCTGGATATGGCGGCAGTATTTAGCGAATAATCCAGTCAGTGAAGAACTAGGAAAAATTTTAGACAAAATGATTGCAAATGCTACCAACCGCCGCTATCAAACGGCTGTTGAAGTATTAAAAGAAATTAATCCCCAAGTTGCGATCGATCTAGCAATCCCTCAAACAAGTTCCAAGTTAGTTAAACCCGGAAAAACTCCCGCCCAGCCGCAACAGCAAACCTATAACTGGCAATGTCTTCACACCCTCACAGGTCACAAAAACTTAATTTACTCTGTTGCTTTCAGCCCCAACGGAGAAGTTGTAGCCAGCGGCAGCGATGACAAAACAATCAAGCTGTGGCGAGTTGAAGACGGGCAAGAAATAGTTACTCTTACAGGTCATACTAACTCAGTTTATACAGTAGCTTTCAGCCCCGACGGCCTGATGCTAGCCAGCAGCAGCCACGACAAAACTGTCAAACTTTGGCGGATGAAAGATGGGCAAGAAATCCGGACTCTAAGAGGTCACAGTAACTCAGTTTACGGCGCAGCTTTCAGTCCCGATGGCGAAATTATTGCTAGCAGCAGTTGGGACCAAACAATCAAAATTTGGCGAGTCAAAGACGGGCAAGAAATTCGCACGCTTGCGGGTCACATCAATTTAGTTTATTTTGTTGCTTTTAGCCCTGATGGCGAAACTCTTGCTAGCAGCAGTTGGGACAGAACAGTCAAAATTTGGCGAGTTAAAGATGGGAAGCTAATTCGCACACTTACAGGTCATACAGACTCTGTTCGCTGCGTAGCTTTCAGTCCCAATGGAGAGTTTTTGGCTAGCGGCAGCCATGACAATACTATTAAAATTTGGTGGGTCAAAGATTGGCAAGAAGTTTTAACTATCGCAGGACATTCTTGGTATGTTGATTCTATTGCTTTTAGTCCAGATGGCGAGATTCTGGCTAGCAGCAGCAATCAAACTATCAAGATTTGGCGAGTGAAAGACGGCCAAGAACTTTGTAATATTGGGGGTCATAATAACTCGGTTTATTCTGTTAATTTTTGCCCGGAAGGAGAGTTTTTGGCTAGCGGCAGCAGTGACAAAACTATTAAGATTTGGCAGAATATGATGTTGGTTTAATTGCTATAATTAAAGTTGTAAATCATGATAAAGATTGTTACCAAAAGATTTCTGCTGCGTGACTTTGTAGATGCCGATCGCTCGCCATTCTTGGAGTATCAAGCCGATCCGCGCAACCAGATATTTTACGAACCCGATCGGTCTAGTCCCGACCGTGCCGCACGTCTATTCGAGATGTTTCAGGCATGGGCTGACGATCGCCCTCGACTCAATTACCAACTGGCGATCGTACAGCGACAGGAACCTTACGCCCTTGTCGGTTGCTGCGGACTGCGGGGAGAGTTGCGCGAAACTGGCGAGATGGAATTTGGTCTCGAACTGGCACCAGCCTATTGGGGGCGGTATGCCTACGCGATCGAGGTGGGGCGTGCGCTGCTCGACTTTGGGTTCACAGAACTCGATCTGAAGGCGATCTCCGGGTCTACCGTGAGTGCAAATACCCGGATCGCTCGGTTGGCCCAGTGGATAGGAGCAGAGGTGGTTGCTACCCGCCCGGGGTCATCATGGATGTCCGATCGCGGTTGGAGCGAGGTCGATTGGCGGATTGCACGGGCGCAATGGGAGCATCGTACTCGGCGGCACGGCCAATAATATAGCCTTTCTCAGATAGATCAGGTACAAGTTTAGATTTTAGATTTTAGATTTTAGATTTTAGATTGGGGGATTGGGGAATTGTTAATTAATTCGTGAATACCTCATTTTTCCGAGAACCGCTATATATGTTTGTTTTGTGAACGGTTTATGAACGAGACAGCAGCCAATCAAATCCGTCAGCAGGTGGAAGCTGTGTACCGATCCGAGTCGCGCCGCGTTTTAGCCACCCTGATCCGACTCCTGGGTGACTTCGATCGCGCCCAAGAGGCGATGCACGAAGCCTTCGCTGCGGCCCTAGCGCAATGGCCCCGTGACGGCATTCCCGCTAACCCGCGATCGTGGCTTGTATCTACGGGTCGCTTTAAAGCGATCGACACCATCCGCCGTCGCGCCCGCTTTGATACGCACTTGGCAGAACTCGCTCAACAACTCGATCCGAGTGACACCACAATCGAGGATGACGAGGACGTTGAGGACGATCGCCTGCGGTTGATTTTCACTTGCTGTCATCCGGCCCTGTCGCCAGAAGCTCAGGTGGCGTTGACGCTGCGGGAAGTCTGCGGACTCAGTACCGAGGAAATTGCCAGCGCCTTCCTGATTGCTCCCCCCACGTTGGCGCAGCGGATCGTCCGGGCCAAGGCGAAGATCCGCGACGCGCGCATTCCTTATCAAGTGCCGTCGATAACCGATTTGCCCGATCGATTGGACACCGTGCTTCAAACGATCTACCTGGTGTTTAACGAAGGGTACGCGGCCTCATCTGGCCGATCGCTGACGCGGGCCGATCTCGCTGAGGAAGCGATCCGTTTGGGACGGCTGGTAATGGAACTGTTGCCAGACTCCGAGGTAATTGGACTCCTGGCGCTGATGCTGCTGCAAGAATCGCGGCGCACCGCCCGCACTTCCTCCACAGGCGACCTCATCCTTCTCGAAGACCAAGATCGATCGCTCTGGAATCAAGCACAAATTTCTGAAGGCAGGTTACTGGTGCAGCAATCGCTATCATCGGGACGGTTTGGTTCGTACACGCTTCAGGCTGCGATTTCAGCGGTGCATTCAGAGGCCCAGAGTGCTGCTGCAACGGACTGGGCGCAGATTGTGGGCTTATACGACCTGCTCGTGCAATTAGAGCCGTCGCCCGTTGTTGCCTTGAATCGGGCGGTGGCAGTGGCAATGCGTGATGGCCCCTTAGCGGGACTGCAATCGATCGACGAAATATTAGCGCGCGGCGATTTGGCAGACTACCATCTGGCACACTCCGCGCGAGCCGATTTGTGTCGGCGGCTGGGCAGAACGGCTGATGCCAGAGAATCCTACCAAAAGGCGCTGGCGATCGTGAAACAGGAACCAGAGCGTCGTTTTCTCGAAAAACGCCTTCGCGAGTTAGGGTGAAAAAATTTTTTGCTCCCCTGTCGATTTGCAGCTTCGCCGAACGACTACTAAATGAAGGCGACTATCTCGGATCGAATTTTGGAGTAACGATGAAATACATATTGCTGATTTACAGCGACGAAAATGCCTGGACTGAAAGCGAGCGGCAGCAATGCTACGCCAAGTCTTTGCAGCTAACCCAAGAACTGCAAGCGAACGGTCAATATTTGGGTGCTTCGCCGCTGCACTCGATCGCCACAGCAACCAGTATTCGAGTGCGTGACGGCAAAAAACTTGTCACCGATGGGCCGTTTGCGGAGACGCGCGAACAACTCGGCGGCTACTTTCTGATCGATGCCAAGGATCTTGACGAAGCGATCGCGATCGCAGCACGCATACCAAGCGCCAGTAAAGGTACGGTTGAAATTCGCCCGATCGTGGAACTGTCGGGCTTGCCATCAGACCGGTAATTGCCGTCAATCGATTTTAGATTTTAGATTTTAGATTTTGGATTGACTTGCGCGAGATAAATGCTCTTTCTTGAGGATTTTCGATTTTCGATTTGGGATTGATTCCACGGATCGATCGCGTGGCGGGTACCACCTTTGAAATTCTTGGTCAATACCGCTCAACGCCAAGTTCCACATCCGCACTGACAAACTTTTTCAGAAAAAATGTTCAACTTGTCGATCGGGCGCACCTCTATTCGACTAGATGGTAGAGCAAGGGTTAGCAGTTTTCCATCTGCGCCCGGAAAACCAATCGACATCAATAAGGAGATACCACCATGACTGTGACAACCGAAACCACCAAAACACAAGACGAAGCCCAGATTCGACAAATCATCGCAGATACGGCCAGTGCCATCTGCGCCAAAGACCTCGATCGCATCATGGCGCACTACGCCCCAGATGTGATTATTTTCGATGCAATACCGCCGTTCCAAACCAAAGGTGCAGGTGAATTTCGACGGACGTGGGAGGCGTGCCTGCCTTGCTTCCCGGACTCCTTCGGGATTGAGATGCGAGACCTCAGCCTCACCGTGAGCGGTGATTTGGCGATCGCGCACTGGCTTTTTCACTTCACAGGGATGCCAAAAGATCACCCAGGGGCGCAGATGTGGATGCGAATCACCTCTGCGTGCCAGCGGAAACAGGGCCGATGGCAGATTGTGCACGAGCATTGCTCTGTCCCCTTCGATCCAGAAACGTCTCAAGCCGTTTTTACGACCGCACCTTAGCCCAGCTCAACAACCACAAACAACAGGAGATTTCACGATGAAAGTCATGGTTCTAGTCAAAGCTACCGAGGACTCAGAGGCAGGCGTCATGCCCAGCGAACAGCTTCTGACGGAAATGGGGCAGTACAACGAAGCATTGGTCAAGGCGGGAATTCTGCTCGCTGGCGAAGGGCTGCATCCCAGCTCAAAAGGAGCGCGGGTGACGTTTTCAGGCACAAATCGCAGCGTGATTGACGGGCCGTTCACAGAGACAAAAGAGCTGATTGCCGGATTCTGGATCTGGCAAGTGCAGTCGATGGAGGAAGCGATTGCCTGGGTCAAACGCTGCCCCAACCCGATGCCAGGAGAATCCGCGATCGAAATTCGCCCGATCTTTACAGCAGAGGACTTCGGCGAATCCTTGACGCCCGAACTCCGGGAACAGGAAGAACGTATTCGGGCGGGGGCAGAACAACTCCAGCGTTCTTGAGGGCATCAATACTGCCTAACTTTTCGTCCGGCCACCACATCATTTCCCGTGAATGGATTGCTCGATCGACTATTAACCAAAGGAGTACGTGATGCAATCGAATATTTATCTCTTTTTTGACGGTGAATGCGAAGCTGCATTTAAATTCTACGAACAGTGTTTAGGTGGCAAAATCGACGAGATGATGACCTATGGGGATGCGCCCATGTCTGAGGAAATTCCATCCGAACAGCGCGATCGAATCATGCACGCCAACTTAACTGTTGGTGAAATGGTATTGATGGGTTCTGACACTCCACCTGATGGCTTTCAAAAACCACAGGGATTCTCTGTGAATCTTCAATTTGACGATCGGGTTGAAGCGGAGCGGCTGTTTCAAAAATTGGCAGAAAACGGAACGGTAAAGATGCCATTTCAAGAGACCTTCTGGTCTACCCGTTTTGGAATGCTTGTCGATCGATTTGGCACACCGTGGATGATTAATGTCCAGCCAGCTACCTAACCCTTTCAAGTTTGCTCACAAGCCTTATCCTTCAATTGAAACATTAGCGAAAAATCGTTAATGTTTCACCTTGCAATCGAACTTAAAAAGGAGAAAACATGGCTACTCAAATTTTCGTGAATTTACCCGTCAAAAATCTCGCTCGGTCTGTCGAATTTTTTACTAAACTTGGATTCAGTTTTAACGCCCAGTTTACTGACGAAACTGCCACTTGTATGGTTGTGAGCGAAGACATCTTCGTCATGCTTTTGACAGAAGCCAAGTTCAAGGAATTTACACCCAACCCAATTTGCGATGCAACCAAGAGTACAGAAGTGCTGGTGTGCTTGTCTTCCGAGAGCCGAGAAGAAGTGGATCAAATGATTGGCAAGGCAGTTGCTGCTGGCGGAACGACCTACAATGAACCGAAAGACTACGGATTTATGTATAGTCATGGCTTTCAGGATTTAGATGGCCACATTTGGGAAACTGTATTCATGGAACCCAGTGCAGTCAATCAAGGTTAGGCATTTTCTATCTGCTTCCTGAAAACAATACAAAGCTCTTCTCAATGGGTCCAAGTTAGCGATCGCATTGAGAAGAGCGATCGAATATCCAAAAATCCAAAAAGGGTGCATCTCATATCATGTCCGGTCGAGCGACCGCGATTTTTGTAGGGGCGGGTTCACCCACAATACCTGCCAACAAAGGACAATCTCAAAAACCCGCCCCGACCGGGATATTATTGTTAATCGATCGGACATGATATCAGTTTGGCAAATCCCTGAAAAAATGGCTCAAATAAAAAATCTAGTAAAACTGTAAAAAAAAATGAGATCGAGAAAATGACACCCTCAGATAAACAGCAGCTAAAAGCATACTTAAAAGGGTAGCAGAAATTCTTTACTGAAATACAGATGAGTTTGGCGTACAACAATTGAGCTGATGAACCCTTACTACACTTTTAATAAACTCATTTTTTTCAATCCATCTGATTCACGACCTCCAAGGCTAACCCTAACACCTCGGCAATTTGCTCATCCTTTAATCCCAACTGTCGTAATTTACCAACCATTTCAATTTTAACTTGATTAGTGCCATCCTGGTAGTCAGGAGTCGCAGGCTGACTTTTATCTGGGGTAGGATTGGGTTGTTCTGAGCAACTATTGATATAGTTAATTGTGTTGCTATCCCAAAAATTAGTAGTGTTGCGATCGCCAAACTTTATATTCAGATTTAATTGCCGTTATAGAACAGATTCCAGATTACATTTATCAACTGGTTCGCCAAAAGCATCAGATAACATTTGCAAAAGCTCGTAACCTACATCATTAGGATGACCCGCCGTACAACCGTAAGTATCTACAATATCAGAATACTTTTGTCGATTCAGTATTCCCTCGATAATTTTACGCTGCAAGTCATTTAGATGTTTGCCTGTCTTCGCGCTAAGCACTTTATCTACAAATTGCAAGATATCGGCGGTGTTCATCAGTAGGGGTGTCAGAGAACTATAGTTAGTATACCCGACTTTTTCCGTCTTTTTCCGTCTTTTTCCGCCTTGCATCCAATTTTAGAAATACCCGTCTTTTTCCGTCTTTTTTCCTCTTTTCAATTTCGGGCGATCGGTCTACGATCTGGAAAAGGATAAAAATCAGCTTCGCTGGAAGAAGGGAGTGTACATCTAGTCCCAATCTCCAATAGCGACCGATGGTGCTTTACTAGGTTGCGAGTTGCGATCGCACTTCCAAATTATCTTATAGGTTTTGGGCGATCGTCAGTATTGCGAACAGAATTTCATCTACCAGTTTTCAGGCTTCTAATGTCTATCGCTCGGTCAGATAGGCAGGTTTTGCCGATATTATCCGATCTTTCCGACATTGGGGCAAATTTTTCTGGAAAAGTTCCGACTCACTCCGACTGAAAGGGCGATCGGGCTTAGGTTTTGATTAGGAAAGATTATTTGATATTTAGAAAGAAGGTGATGTTATGCTGCTTAAAAGTCTGGTAAGGGCTGTAGGCTTAGGAATGGTTTGCTTCATTTCGTCTGTTGTATTTGCTACTCCGGCAAGTGCAAGTTTGACTGTCTGTAATCGGGCAGGAGCGAAAGCTTTTGTCGCTATTAGTTATTATTCAGGTGGCCGTGTTTGGTCAAAAGGATGGCTGCAACTTAATCCTGGTAGTTGTGGTATAGCTTTTGCTGGCAGAGTATCTAACTCAGATATTGGAGTTCATGCACAGACTGTTAACGGAGTAGTTGAGTCAGGAGATGTAGAAAGATGCATTATCTGGGTTCAAGTTCAAGAATCTTGGACAATTCGTAATGCTGATAACCCAGAGCGTTGTAAAGGAACGGGGAGAGGAATGACGGGCTTCCGAGAGTTCAGGACTAATGACAGCCCTGACTACACCTATGAGGTTTTTGATTAGGGCAATGCTCACTTATTTGGAAGAGTATCGCACCTCGTTATCTATTCATTTCCTCAGCAGACAACAGGACAGGAGGGGGCTAGATGCGATCGCCCCTTACTTTTTTTATGGATAGGCGATCGATAAGGAGTGGGGATGCGCTCGCGAACGTGCCGGAGGTGATCGGCGACAATAAAAACTATTAGGTGTAAATCTGTTTTATTCAAAAGTAATAGATCGCTTTTAAGCTGTTAGAAGAGCATTCAATAGACCAAGAAGCTCATCGATCGGAGTAAGATAGCGGTCTTTGAGATCTATAGCAACTTCCAGATTGGGTGTCAGTGCCAAAAATCGCCAAACTTGGCCTGTAGTAACCGATCCGTAAACTGTTTTATCACCAATTTTAGGGTCGCGTCGGTTGACTAAAAAAGCCGCATACATAGTAGCAATACATTGAGCTAAACCATCATTAATATTTTCATTTTTCGCTTCAATTACCGTAACAATAGGAGCCTTAATTGCCAGCTTGTCAGAGTTAGCAGTGAGTAAAAAATCAACAAATCCATTCAAACCCAAACTGGGATCTGCCGTAAAATTTTTACCAGAAAATAAGGAAACATGAGGGTTAAAGGTGACAATTTCGCTTAAAATGGGAGCAATTAAATATTCAGAGCGAGCTTTTTCGGTGTTGATGGCAATAGCAAGCGGTGCAAATCGCTTTAAGGCTTCAGTCAAGAATGCGCTGGGAGCGATCGGCTCAAAATCAACCAATTTCTCAACAGTTATAATCTGACTAATTCCCAAAGGAATCAATTTGTCAAAGGAAGTGAAATCGCTGTAAGACATAGCATTAAAAATTTTAAATTCAAAATGTTTCTTCTATTTTAAGTCATCAGGTTGGCGATCGCACCTTGTCTTTTTTCACGGACAGGGCGATCGCACTTTTGGACTAGACTTTAAACAGGTGACTGGTAGCCATCATCACCAAAAATCAAATTTTAAACAGAAGTACGATCGCCCTTCCTCCACCTCTTCAACAACTCCGGCTTCACCAACCCTTGCGGAAAAAATATCGTTCCCAAAACTATCAACAACCCAAACACAATTAACCGCCCATCCCGCAGAAATTGCGCCAACCAAATCGGCAATCCCTGAATAGTCGCCATCCCCCTCAAAACCTCCGGCAAAGCAGTAAACACCATCCCCCCCAAAACTGCTCCCAGAAACGTTCTGCTACCACCAATCAACACAGAAGTCAAGTAAATAATACTAGCATCAAAAGTACCTTGACGGGCGTTCCAAGTATTCAAAAAATGAGCGCTAACTGCACCCACAACCCCAGCTAAAACAGCACCTAACGTGAAAGCCAAAACCTTATAAAAAGTTGGGTTAATGCCGATCGCATCAGCCGCCAACTCATCAGCGCGGATCGCGGCAAAAGCCCGCCCCACCCGAATCCGTTCCAGCCGATAGACAATCCCCATACTTACCAACAGTAAAGGTAGTACAATCCACAAATACTTGATCTCGATCGGCGTCACAAACGGTTGCGGAATCCCAAAAATGCCCACAGCCCCGCCAGTGATATCTAAATTCAGCGATAAAACCCGCAAAATTTCCACAAAAGCAATAGTTGCGATCGCCAAATAAATCCCACTCAACCGCAGCGCCGGAATTCCCACCAAAATCCCCAGCAACCCCGAAACAACCCCTGCAATTATCATCTCCACCAACAGCAATGGCAGAGGAAACAAACCCCCTGTCGGCTTAAACACCGTCGTAGATAAAATCGCCGCAATATACCCACCCAACGCATAAAAACCAGGGCTAGCCAGAGATAACTGTCCAGTCATTAGAGGCAAATATAGCGACATTCCCAACATTGCACCCAGCAACATCGAGACAATCAGAAACCCATAAGTAGTAAAAAATGCAGCCATGATTTTATTTTAAATAATAAACATATTTAAATACCAACTTCATCTCAAATTCAGTCCCATCATAATCATTCATTTCTCTCTTCTCTTTCTCTGCGTCCTCTGCGGTTAAATTATTCCGATATAATTAGTTTCTTTAGGGGGCAATCCCCCCGTGGTTGCCCCAATTTTAATCACCTAATTATCTATTTTACACCTTTTGAATCAAACGCCGTCCCAACAAACCCTGGGGTCTCACCAATAGCATAATAAACAATATAGCAAAAGCAACAGCATCCTTATAAGCCGAAAAATCTCCAGGTACAAAAGCCTCCACTAAACCAATGATAAACCCACCCAAAACCGCCCCAGGAATACTCCCCAACCCACCAAGCACAATCACCGCTAAACCCTTCAAACCAAAAGCAATACCAAAATACGGCCCAGCAATACTCACACTAGAACCCACCAAACTCCCCGCCAAACCCGCCAGAAAACTGCTCACAAAAAACGTCAACACAATGTATCTATCAGTATCAATACCCAATAAACTAGAAGTAGTAGCATCTTCAGCTACAGCCTGCATTGCTTTGCCAAACTTCGTGAAATTTATTAAGTAAGTTAAGCAAGCTACAATCGCAACTGACACCACAAAAATTACTATTTGAACAGTCCGAATCGGAATTGGTTTATCCGCAGTTCCGAAGTTAATTGCAGCAGGTAAATAGCCGTAAGTGTTAGCAGGAAAAGTGTAAATTTCTGCACCGACAAGATATTGGATAATATTGGCGATCGCAACTGCCACACCCAAACTAGAAACCACCGTCAGCAGAGGATCGGAGAGTCGGCGGCGCAAAGGCAGAAAAGCAATTCGTTCAACAATTACTCCCACCAAACCGGCCATGACACTTCCCAAAATTAACGCCACGGCAAAAGGCAACTGCACGGGAATTCGAGCATTAGACCACAACCCATTAAAACCGAAAGTACCTCCCATCAGCGCATAGGTGAAATAAGCACCTAAAGTAAATACTGCACCGTGAGCAAAATTAATAATTCCCAAAATAGAAAAGACCAGCGTGTATCCCAGCGCAAAAATAGCATACACGCTGCCGATCGACAAACCATTCAGAAATTGTTGCAAAAACAGAGTTAAGTCCATCACCAGTTAAGAAGTGAGTATCACACCAAAATCATTCAACAACAAATACGTCCGCCATTTTCCCTCTTCCCTCTTATTTCTTTGGTCTTCCTGACACCTGTTACATCCGTTACATCTGTTACAAAATCAGTTGGCGAACTTCCCTATCCCCTCATTTCAAAAACTCAAACTTACCATTATTGCCATCAGCCTCCATCTTAATGCGTGCCACATAAAACTCTTTCTGATTAATCTCACCTTCAGGCGTAAAAGAAATTTCCCCCAAAGGCGTATCGTATTTTCCACCCAACAACTGCTGATTCAAATTTGTACGCAACTCGGCCAAAGGCTTTTCGCTAACCTTCGACTTAGCATTAAGTGCCTTTAATGACTCAACAAAAACTTGTACGCCAGTAAAAGCCTGAGCGCTAAACTGAGGCGGTTCCTTCTTAAATTGAGCGCGATAAGCATCGCGAAAAGCCTTATTAACTTCATTTTCGTATTCCGGGCTGTAGGCTTGGGCAATCAAAACCCCATCGCAAAGAGCCTTGCAAACAGGAAATACATTAGAAGTATTCAGACCGTTGCCCCCAATGATAACGCCTTTGTAACCCAACTCCCGCAATTGCTTAATTAAATTGCCTCCATCGGCGGCCAACCCAGAAATAATGATTAAATCCGGCTTGACATTTATCCCATTAGTGGCTTGAGATTGGAAATCTGTATCAGTAGTCAAGAATTTTTGGACTGTTGCCAATTCCAGCCCCATATCTTTAACCGTTGTCTGAAAAGTTTCAGTCTCAGATTTGCTAAAAGCATCATTCTGAGCAAAGAACACTGCTACTTTCTTAATATTGGGGTTTTGCTTCAGTGCAGCTTTCACCGCATTAGGTGCTACTACGGCGACAGGCGCGGAGACTCTGGCAACATAATCGCCAATCTGGGGAATGCCTTTAGCGGTGTTGGAGGGTCCGAGTACGGGAACTTTTGCTCGATCGGCGATCGGATCGGCACTAAAAGCCTGCTGCGAGAGAGTTGGGCCCACAATCCCCACCACCTTATCCTGATTGATCAGAGTATTGAAAGCATTAATCGTCCCTTGTTCGTCTCCACCCGTATCTTGGAATACCAGTTTAATCGGCGTCCCATCCACACCGCCCTTATCGTTGAAATACTTCTCAGCAATTTTCGCCCCAGCCACCTGTTCTTGACCCAGTAAAGCCACATTGCTAGTTTGGGCCACCCCAATACCTATAGATATAGTTTTGGAACTCCCCCCAGGTGAACCCTCTGGCGAAGCACCGGGAGATGGCGAATTCGCCGGAGATGCTGTAGTAGAGGTTTGGGGAGTGTTCGTCTGACTGCAAGCCAGCAGCAGTGAAGTGCAGGTAATGAATAAGCCACTAGGGCGGGCTGTAGGTTTTTTCATGAGCGGGCGATCGAACATCTATATATAAAACAGCTACACGTAGAGATATTCTACCCATGCGCGGTAGATACTCCCCTCAAAAGTCCCATCTTGCCAAAAAAAAAGACCCCTTCCCGGAAAGAGGAGTCAGCCAGCGGAGGCAGGATCGGAAATCAGCAGGTCAAACCCTTGGTGTGTATAGGTTCAAAAAAAACTCAAAAATATTTTCACAAAACGCTTGACAACTCTGGGGAGAGTTGATACATTAATAAAGCGCCAGAAGGGAAGCGGTTCACTGAACCACGAACTAAAGGTGCGAAGAAAGGTAAAAAACTGAACCTAGAAAAAAGAATAGTTTGAAAGCTTAAAGCACTATTAACCTCGTCAAAAAAATCAAGATAGAGAGTAAAAGCGAGAGCTGATACTTAATATCGCAAACAACGAGAAAAAAGTCAAGGGAAAAAAACCAGCACTTGTGCTGAGTAGAAAGAACTTGATTAAAGCCAAAAAAAACAATCCAACACGGAGAGTTTGATCCTGGCTCAGGATGAACGCTGGCGGTCTGCTTAACACATGCAAGTCGAACGGAGTAGAA
>NZ_JAUBSX010000095.1:0-25765 GCF_036704885.1 Microcoleus sp. F4-D5
TTAATTGGGTCAACAGGTAAAATATGAGTAAAATTACTCATTGACAATAGTGCTTTTAGCTTAACTTGTGAGTAATGGCTTAGAGCAAGGCGGGCTTTGCCCGCCCTACTTAACTTAATTAAGCTTCATCTAAAGCAGCAACACCAGGCAGTTCCTTACCTTCGAGCAGTTCCAAACTAGCACCGCCACCAGTGGAAATGTGGCTCATTTGTTCGCCTAAATTCAACTGTTCCACAGCCGCCACCGAGTCACCACCACCAATAATTGTGGTAGTACCAGTTTCAGTAAGTCCAGCCAAAGAACGAGCAATACCTTCAGTTCCTACAGCAAACTTCTCCATCTCAAACACGCCCATCGGCCCGTTCCAGATTACAGTTTTGCAATCGGCCAAAGCATCTTGGAAAGTTTTTACTGAATCCGGGCCGATATCCAAACCCATCCAACCGTCGGGGATGCTTTCAACAGGGACAGTTTGGGTGTTGGCATCAGCAGCAAATTTGTCAGCAACTACCACATCAGTAGGTAACAGAAAAGTAACTCCCCGTTCCTTCGCCTTAGCTTCTAAAGACTTAGCCAATTCCAGCTTGTCATCTTCCACCAAAGACTTGCCAACGCTCAAACCGCGAGCTTTGTAGAATGTGAAAACCATCCCACCGCCCAACAGCAATTTATCGCACTTCTCCAGCAGTTTTTCAATGACTCCTATCTTGCTGGAAACCTTAGAACCGCCGATAATAGCAGCTAAAGGACGCTGAGGATTGTCGATCGCACTGCCGAGATATTGCAGTTCCTTCTCCATCAAAAACCCAGCCACAGAAGGACTCAGATACTTAGTAACGCCCTCAGTAGAAGCGTGAGCCCGGTGAGCCGTACCAAAAGCATCATTGACATACAAATCTGCTACCGAAGCTAACTTCTTAGCAAATTCCGGGTCGTTTGCCTCCTCCTCTGGGTAGAAGCGGACATTTTCCAGCAAAACCACATCGCCATCTTGCATCGCGGCGACTGTAGCAGCGACTTCATCGCCGATGCAGTCGTCAGTCTTTTTGACCTCTTTACCCAACAATTCCGACAGCCGTTTCGCAACCGGAGTCAAGCGCAACTTCTCGGTCACGCCCTTGGGACGGCCGAAGTGGCTGCACAAAATGACCTTAGCACCCTTGGACGCTAAATCTTGAATTGTCGGCAGAGCAGCCCGGATGCGAGTATCATCGGTGATATTGCCGTTGTCGAGCGGCACGTTAAAGTCCGCCCGCACCAGTACCCGTTTGCCCGATAAGTCCGATGCCGATAAATTTGCTACAGTTTTTTTGGTCACAGGATTAACCTCCTAATATGTGTGTTTTTGTCGAATTCCGTTGAAATGGCGGCACTGGTCACTTGCACTTGGAGCCTCGGACGCATTCAACCGCGCCCGTACAAAAAACGGAAGATGAAACAAACGGCACTGATTGGCTCAACGTAAACATTTTATCGGAGTCCGCGTCCGGGAGATGCGCACTATGTTCAAGACTGTCTTATTTCCTGTCGATCAAAGCCGAGAAGCCCGCGAAGCCGCGGAAAAGGTTGTCAATATTGTGAAAACCTACGGCTCTCGTTTAGTTATTCTGTCGGTAGTCGAACCTCCAGCCGAGGAGTCGGACTCCCCGCCGCGAGAGGTGATGAGTTCCCCGGAAGCAGTCGCCAAACTGCTGTCAGAGGCCCAATCGATGTTTTCCCAGCAGGGAATCGAAGCTGAAATCATTGAGCGAGAAGGCAAACCGGCTTTCACGATTTGTGATGTGGCTGACGAAATTGGGGCCGATTTGATTGTAATGGGCTGTCGGGGGATGGGTTTAACTGATGAGGGGGCTTCTGACAGCGTTACCAATCGGGTAATCAATCTGTCTCCTTGTGCAGTTTTGATTGTGCCTTAGTCATCAGTCATCAGTCATTAGTCGCGTGTCATATCGTGTCCGACCAAATAAACGTAGATTCTGTAGGGGCGGGTTCACCCGTATCTATTATGTAAATCCAGGGTATGCGTCAACCCGCCCTGACACAGCGACTAATGGCTGGTAACTAATGGCTGGTAACTAATGGCTGGTAACTAATGACTGATGACTAATAACTAATAACTAATGAAAATTCAATGGTATCCCGGTCACATTGCCAAAGCTGAACGGGCATTAAAAGAACAGCTAAAGCGAGTAGATGTGGTGCTCGAAGTCAGAGATGCGCGCATTCCATTGGCTACTTACCACCCCCAAATGCCGAGCTGGGTGGGTGGTAAGGCTCGAGTATTGGTCATAAACCGCATGGACATGATTACGCCTCGCGCGATCGAGGCGTGGGAAACATGGTTTGATACGCAAGGGGAAACGGCCTATTTTACTAATGCCGAACACGGTCACGGAGTAGACGCTGTGGCGGATGCCGTGCAGGATGCTGGGGTGCAGTTAAATAAAAGAAGGTTCGATCGAGGTATGCTGCCCCGTCCAGTCCGGGCGGTAGTAATCGGCTTTCCAAATGTCGGGAAATCTGCTTTAATTAATCGGCTGTTAGGGCGGAGAGTGGTAGACAGCGCCCGCAGAGCTGGAGTAACTCGATCGCTCCGATGGATTCGCATTTCTGACGAAATTGAATTATTAGACGCCCCGGGAGTGATCCCAACCCGAATTAACAATCAAGAAAATGCCCTAAAATTAGCTATTTGCGAAGATATTGGCGAAGCAGCTTACGACAATCAGGTAGTAGCAGCAGCGATGGTTGATTTGCTCCTAAAGCTTGAGGCGGCTGATGACAATTTGATATCGATATCTGGTTTCAAATCTAGGTATAAGTTAGATCCAGCATCTAGTAACGGTGAAGGTTATTTGCACGAGGTAGCAAAAGACAGGTATAAAGGAGATGTCGAACGAACGGCGCGGCAATTGTTAAACGATTTTAGAACCGGTGTGTTGGGTAAGCTTACTTTGGAGTTGCCGCCGCCTTGATAAGACTCGTGCCATACAACTAATCAGGAATGGTATTAAATAGGGATTTGCTGACGGTGATAATTTGAACTTCGTCTCCTATGTGTACTATTTTTTCGGCTGATTGAGGTGGCACTCTGGTGTTAACTATCAGCCGATCGAATTGATTTAAATGCCTTTTTTTTACCAAGTTAGACAGGATTTCATTCTGCTTTGCTGCTGGTAGGTTTTTTAAATTTGGATAAGCTTCTTTCGCTGCATAATTTCGCGCAGATAGGAGACAGGGCTGACCGGGATTAATGCCTTCAAATATTACTTTACCTATTTTAAACCTGACAATTTCATCAGCTTGTGGGAAAAGTTGGTCTTCCCAAAAAGCCGGGACATCTCCTATTTCAATATTAGCTCGCAAGCGATGGCGCATCTCGTTAACACAAACTCTCGGAAACCAAGATGCAACTTCGGCAATTGTTTCGGTACTGATAATGCTTGGCCCTGGTGCAGCGGTATCGTCGGGAAAGCCTGTCAGCAAGTTTTCAATTAACTTGACGGGGAAACCGAAGTAGTTGCTCAACCAATATTCTATTCCCGAGCGTTCTCTATCTACATGAAAAAAAAATTCTTGTTCGGTGTCTTGAATTTTCAGGCCGGCTATTCTCTTTTTGATGTCAAAAGATAAGCGCAGAAAAGAGACTCCGCTGTTCCGCTTATTGTTAACAAATTCTCCTGCTTCATCGCAGATTGCAAAAGAGCGATCGCCTTCTAGAGCACCGCTGGCAAGAATAGTGGCTTGACTGACAGCGATGCCGTCAAGGGACTTGACCGGATATATATGAATGCTGGCGACGTAAGACATTTCGATTTATTGAGAAATAATTGTCGTCGTTTTAGATACATTCTAGCATCTTCTGCCGACCAAAGGATGGCCGCAGTTACCTCGATCGGGACTGACGCAAAAATCCGGTTTCTGCACGTAATTTGGTCATATTAGCTCGATCGCGACAACGAGAGACCGGGTTTTTTTTTGGTTAGGGCGTGTCCAGGACTGTTTGTGAAATAAAAAGAGGCAACTTTTGGAAGTTTAAATTTGGCGGGAGCTGCGTGTAAAGAAAAATTAAAGAAGTCTGGCTGAGCTTGGGGTATATATTATGCTAACAAATACAAACAATTAAACCGAGTTGCAAGCAATGACTAAAAGCGAAAGAACAGGTATGATTTCGCGACGCAATTTAATCTTGAGGGCTGGTGCAGGGATGGTGGCGGCAAGCTTTGCACCTGCACTTTTGCAAGTCCAACCCGCAAAGGCAGAGGAAATTTCTGACCTTACTCCCGACGGTGCTCTCCAGAAATTGATGGAGGGGAATCAACGCTACATTGAGCAAAAACGGACATTTCCCGACCAAGCTCGATCGCGGATTGTAGAAGTAGCACAGGGTCAACATCCATTTGCAACCATCCTGGCTTGTTCTGATTCGCGCGTTGCTCCCGAAATTATTTTTGACCAAGGATTGGGGGATTTATTTGATATCCGAGTAGCTGGAAATTTTCTGGACGATGTGGTTCTCGGCAATATGGAATATGCCGCAGTAGAATTAGGCGTGCCGCTATTAGTAATTCTGGGTCACGAACGCTGCGGTGCTGTTAAAGCAGCTTTAGATGGCAAAGCTGTGCCTGGTCACATTAGCACTTTGGTGGCGGCGATCAAACCGGCAGTCGATACCACAAAAAACCAAGGGGGCGATGCGTGGGATAACGCAGTCAGAGCTAATGTGAAAATGAATGTAAATAAGTTACAATCCTCGTCGCCTATTTTAGCTGAAGCAGTCAAAGCGGGCAAGCTTAAAGTTGTTGGGGGTCGCTACGATTTGGATAGCGGCAAAGTAGAGATAATTGCTTGATTTTGCTGGTTGCATCTGAGATATTGGAATATTTTTAACGAACAGGCTTTCCGGCCTGTTCCACAATCCGAGAATTTGATGGTGGTGTGGGTATCCTGCCCGCCCATAAAAGCCATAATTTCAGTTACATTAAACCCATTTCTTGCAGTCCCCGGCGCAGGCGTTCTGCTTCAAATGGGCGGCGCTGTTCGTGAAGGGCGATCGCTCTTTTGAATTCTGCTAAACTCTCTGGCATTTTGCCAATTTTCAGCAGCGCTACTGCCAAGTTTTGATGGGCTTCCGCGTGTTGTGGATCGATTTTAATCGCTTGTCGGTAATAGGCGATCGCATCTGCTAAATTGCCGGCTGCCTTCAGCGTCAGTCCTAAATTGTAGTGACCTGCTGCAAAATTGGGATCAATTTTTAAAGCTGCTTTGTAAGCTTTTTCAGCAGATTTCAAATCTCCTTCATCTTTGAACAAATTGCCCAAATTATTGTAAGCGCCTAACTTGAGTGCGGGGAGAACATCTGTATTAATTGCGGCTTGATAGTGTTCTTTTGCTTTAGTAAATTGCTGCTGCTGGCGGTAAGCAATTCCCAAATGATAGTTCAGTTCGTAAACAATAGAATCATCAATTACCTCCGCAGTCAAGCCTTTGGTTAATAAATTAATTCCCCGCCCGATTTGCCCGGTTTCTACATACAAAGCGCCTAATTTGCTACAAGCATAAGCATCGTTTGGATAATAAGCGATATAGCGTTCCATCGCGGCTTGAGCTTTTTGGAATTTACTTTTTGCGGCGATCGCATCTTTTTGATAACCCGAGTGCCAAATCGCCACATCGGGGAGAGAAGCTATTTTCCACTCGGGTTCCCTCTGCAAAATCTCACCTACGCTGTCGTCTACCATTGCGTGGTAAGGGCGAGAAAAGCGGATGTCGGGGCGATTGCGAAACAAGCGCGACACCAGGGAATAGGGAGATTGAGAGGCACCGATCTCTTGGCGGATGAGATTGATTAGCAACAGCCGATCGCTCGCAATTGCCTGCTTTATTTGAGGTACAATCTCCGGTACCAAAACCTCATCGGCATCCAACACCAAAATCCAGTCGCCGTGCGCGTGCTTCAGACACTCGTTGCGCGCCGCTGCGAAGTCGTCGCACCATTCAAAGTCATAAACCCTCGCGCCACATCCTCGGGCGATTTCACGGGTGCGATCGCCCGAGCCCGTATCCACCACCACAATTTCGTCCACAACACCCTTAACGCTGTCCAAAGTCCGCGACAGTGTTGCCTCTTCATTCTTCACGATCGTGCACAGAGTCAGATTCATCGGGCGCAAACTTTCCTCGTTTCGCAAAATTATTGTAATTTTTTACCAGTAAAACACAAAAAGTCCCAGAAAAGATTCTCCTATTTCCCTTTTGGTTTGAGCATAAGTACCTTTCTTCCCCAGAAAAAGTGGGTTAACTCTTTTGAGATATTAAAAAGCCTCAAACTCCGACGATTCCTGAGAAATCCTACCACTCTCGGTTCCTCCCTACGGTAGAGGTGAGGGCCCGATAGGGGTTGTTATTCTAAGAACATAAGACAAGGCACAAGAAAAGTTTAAATATTCAGGAGAAAGGGAAATGGGAATTATTGCTTGGATCGTTTTAGGACTGATTGCCGGTGCGATCGCCAAAGCCATTTATCCGGGAACTCAAGGCGGCGGTTTTCTGGCAACAACAGGTTTAGGAATTTTGGGCGCGCTAGTGGGAGGTTATCTAGGTCAAGTCTTCCTAGGGACTAGCGGGGGAGCATCCTTCGGAGCATTGACTATACCCAGCATAGCTTTTGCAGTCGTAGGTGCGATCGTTCTACTTTTCATCTGGGGATTGTTAACTCAGCGTGCTGCATAACAAATATTGCCAATTCCCAGTCGATCGACTTTTAGGGTATTCATAAACCCGGTTTCTGTCAGAAACCGGGTTTTTCAGTTGTTTGTAGGGTTCGTCAGCCTACTGATACAAAATCCGCGTTAAAAACCCCGATCGTCCTAGTGCAGTTGAAACTGCTCAACAGTCAAACTTTCGTCAGAACTCACACCTTGCACCATTCTCGCGGAACAGGCTTCCCTAGCCAGTTCCGCGAAGACGGAGTTTTCTTGTGCGGTGGGGAGGAGATCCCGCCCGCAAAAGGCTGATGGAGAATGGTGCAACATCTCAGTGCGAAAAGAGTGGAACTGAAGCATACAAGAGTGAAAATCCCGGATTTGGTATCAATTAATTAATCAATCCGCAAATTGAAAGGCAAGCGAACGTAAATCCCCTGCGGGTCGTTCATCGACGCGATCGCAGCCAATTCCTCCTGCATTTTCTTAACTTCAGCAGTCAGCGGGTCGAGTTTGGCGGCTGGTTTCAAAACGCGAACGCCTGAAATTTTTTCCAAAATTCGCTCCTCCAAACTGCGGCGTTTTGGATATTCTTCCAACTGCCAATCGTCGCCCAGTTTAGCTTGCTTCGCCGCCTCTGTGACAGCATCTTCAAGGCCGCCAATTTCATCGACTAAACCCAACTGTTTCGCTGCCGTACCAGACCACACCCTGCCTTGAGCAATTTCTTGTACCTTGTTTTTCGGCAGTTTGCGGGAGTCGGCGACTTTAGTAATAAATCGATCGTAAATGCGATCGACTACCCTCTGAATATTCGCCAATTCTTGAGGATTTTTCGGGCGGGAAACCGTGTTAATATCCGCAAAGCGGGCGGTTTTCACCACGTCCCAAGTCAGGCCGTTACTAGCAGCCAACTTTTCGGCGTTGAACAGCATTCCAAAAACGCCGATCGAACCGGTAATCGTATTCGGTTCGGCAAAAATGCGGCTGGAACCCATCGAAATCCAATAGCCGCCGGATGCAGCTAAATTGCCCATCGAAACGATAACTGGTTTCTTTTTGCCCGTCAGCAGCACTTCGCGTCCGATGACTTCGGCGGCCGTCGCGCTGCCTCCGGGACTGTTGACGCGCAAAACCAATGCTTTTACGTCGTCATCTTCCCGAATTTTCCGCAATTCTTCAGCGATGCGATCGCCTCCTACTTGAGTCGGGCCCCCTTCCCCGTTTACAATCTCTCCCTCGGCGTAAAGTACAGCAATCTGGTTTTTACTGTCAGCGCGAGTTGAATTTTTAACCTCAGCAATTCTCGCGTAATTTTTCAAACTAATTTGCTTGAAAGATTTGTTTTCGCGATCTGTTCCTGTGAGTTTTTTAAGTTCGCTCGTAATTTCGTCAAAGTATACAACTTTATCAACTAATTTGCTTTTGAGAGCTTCGTCAGCCATCAAAGTTCCGCCATTATCTGCAAGCGATTGCAGTTGCGGAACGGTGACTTTGCGGCTCGGGGCGACTGTTTTCAGGTATTCTCCCCACATATCTCCGAGCAATTTTTGAGTTTGCTGGCGATTTTCGGGACTCATTTTTTTGAGCAAAAAGGGTTCAACTGCTGACTTGTATTTGCCGACGCGAGTCACTTGCACTCCCACGCCGTATTTTTCCAAAGCACCGCTCAAAAACATTGCCTGACTGCTAAAACCGTTGAGTTCCAAAGCGCCGTAAGGATTGACAGCAATTGTATTAGCAACGGAACCGAGGTAATAATCTCGCTCGTTCCAGTTCATCTGGTAAGCAAAAATGGGTTTTTTGGCATCTCGGAAACGCTGCAATGCCGATCGAACTTCTTTGAGATTGGCAAACCCGCTGCTGCTTGAATCCGAGCTGCCTTCGAGATAAATTCCAACAATTTTCGGGTCTTTTTTAGCAGATTCGATCGCGTCTAAAACAGTCCGCAGCGTCACTGTATCGCCGGAATCTTCCGAAAGCACTTCTTCAATCGCCGCGCTAGTGCTGCGGATCGGTTTGCTGTCGGTGATATTTAAAGAAAGGTCTAATACCAATACAGACTTATCTTTAACTTGCGGGCCTGAATCTTTAGACGACGATGCAGCCAGAGCAATTAGCAGTACCAGTCCCCCCAATCCTATGCTGCCCAGCAGCAGCAGTCCTAGGAAGGTTCCCAGCAAACTTGCACAGGTATACTTTAGGAAATCTCTCATTAGATAATCGTAATTGGTAATTAGTCATGAGTTATTAGTCATTAGTCATTAGTTATTAGTCATTAGTTAGATCGAATCCGGTTAGAGCGGAATGATACCGAGCGTGCGAGCATATCGAACTGCACTGGGAAAAATATGATTCCGATACCAGCGGAAACGATATTATTGGTAATTCCTGCAACTAGGATTTAGCAATAATCCGCTGTCGTTAGTTATTAGCTAATGACTGTTGACTGCTGACTAATGACTGCTGACTGCTGACTCACTTTTATCTTAACCTTTCCAAAACCCCAGAATGTTTTAACTCGTCTAAGTTAGCGCAGCCCGTACAGAACATCACGGTGGCGATTTCTGCAATTAAGACCTCCGCTAGGAGTGCTGGGGCTGATTCGGATTCCGCTGCAGCTTGCAAGAACGGCCGCGCCAGTCCCGCAATATCGGCGCCGAGAGCGAGGGCCTTGGCTGCATCCAACCCGTTTTGCAAGCCTCCAGAGGCAATCAGGGGAACCTCCGGCGCTACGGCGCGGGTGCTGAGAATGCACTCGGCTGTCGGTATGCCCCAGTCGGCAAAGGTTGTGCCCAACCTGCGCTGCTTGCCATCTTTAGCTCGCTCTCCTTCTATTTTGGCCCAAGAAGTGCCTCCGGCCCCGGCAATGTCGATCGCGCCTACCCCCGCAGCTAGCAATTTCTTTGCCATCTTTCCTGAAATACCGTTGCCGACTTCTTTAGCAATAACTGGTACTGGTAATTTATCGCACAATTTGGCAATTTTATCGAGCAGTCCTTTAAAGTTAGTATCGCCTTCGGTTTGAACGCACTCTTGCAGCGGATTGAGGTGCAAAATTAGGGCATCTGCTTCTAAAATATCAACAATTTTTTGGCACTCTTCCAAACCGTAATTGTAGTTTAATTGAACTGCTCCGATATTGGCAAATAACAGAATATCGGGAGCGCGGCGGCGGACGGCAAATGTAGCCGCCAGTTGAGGATTTTCTACAACGATTCGCTGGGAACCGACTCCCATTGCCAGTTTGTATTCTTGAGCGACATCAGCGAGGCGATAATTGATTGTCTGGGCTAATTGTGTGCCGCCGGTCATCGAGGAAATTAGCAGGGGAACGGCTAGTTTTTTGCCGAGAAATGTGGATGTTAAATCGATTTCAGTGCGATCGAGTTCTGGCAAACAGCAGTGAGCAAAACGGTAGCGTTCGAGGCCGCTGGTAGTTTCGCGAAATTGTACGTCTTCTTCGAGGCAGATCCGCAGGTGGTCTGCTTTGCGGGTTTCGGTTTGGGACGGGGAGGTTAGCGGCAAGTTCACAGTGGCTATTTGGGGAAAGAGTTGTGATTTGGGAATATAGCAATTTTATTTCATTTTTGATTTTTTTTAATGAACCGCAGAGAGCGCAGAGGGCGCAGAGGAGAAGAAAAAGAGAGATGTTCGCAAATCCTGCCAGGGTTGCTGTATTATCCAGGAACAGTCAGCGGCATTCCGTTATCGGAAGGTTTCAACTTGAGTAAAAAAGGAACTGCTTTTTGCACCCAGGCTTTGACTGACGGGTAATTTGCCGCATCTTCTCCGAAACAAATGTCCAGCATATCCGTGTGAATTATCCCCGGATTCAAAGGAACTGCTGCCATACCTGCGGGCAATTCTTGAGCGAGCGATCGCGTAAGTCCTTCTATTGCCCACTTAGAAGTGCAATAGGGCGCGACTTCCGGCGAAGTTGACCTTCCCCAACCAGAACTAAAGTTGACAATTATGCCGCTTTTTCGAGCAATCATTGCCGGGACAAAGTGGCGAATTACATTAGCCGTGCCTTTAATATTAACATCTATTAGCTGGGAAAAATCTTCGCTGCTGACCAACCAAAGCGGCGCGGGATGGTTGATTAAAGCTGCATTGTTTATGAGCAAATCTGGTGGCTCATTTTTGGCCAGTATTTCTGTGGCCCAAGCTTTTACTCGATCGTCGTTGGTGACATCCAAACAAGTAAAATAATGGGGCGCACTATATTTTTGGTTGAGTTTTTCCACCGCTTCGGAAGAACGGGCGCATCCCACAACTCTATGTCCCAATTCAATAAACTTTTCGGTCATGGCAAGACCGAGACCACGACTGACTCCGGTAATTACAATTAATTTTGTCATAGATTTGCTGATTTTTGGCCTTAAGTAATACAATATATATTGACTGGTCAATTGACAAATCGATCGCAGGGAGAAAGCATGAAAGTAAAAGCAGCAGTTGCTCGCAGTGCAGGCCAACCTTTGAGCATTGAAACGGTGGATCTGGATGGGCCGCGGGCGGGAGAGGTGCTGGTGGAAATTAAAGCCACGGGTGTTTGTCACACTGACGCTTACACTCTTTCCGGTGCCGATCCTGAAGGTGTGTTTCCGGCTATTTTAGGCCACGAAGGAGCCGGGATTGTCGCAGAAGTTGGGCCGGGAGTAACGAGTGTCAAAGTGGGCGATCGGGTAATTCCTCTATACATTCCCGAATGCCGCAACTGCGAATATTGTTTGAGCAAAAAAACCAATCTATGCCAAGCAATTCGCGTGACTCAAGGCCAGGGAGTGATGCCCGACGGCACGAGTAGGTTTTCTCTAGACGGGCAAACACTTTACCATTACATGGGAACTTCTACTTTTGCTAATTATACAGTATTGCCGGAAATTGCAGTAGCAAAAATTCGCGAAGATGCTCCTTTTGATAAAGTTTGTTTAATCGGCTGCGGCGTAACAACTGGCATCGGCGCTGTCATCAACACGGCGAAAGTAGAACCAGGTTCTAATGTGGTAGTTTTCGGTTTGGGCGGCGTGGGTTTGAATGTAATTCAAGCGGCTCGCATGGTGGGAGCTAACATGATTGTCGGCGTAGACTTGAATCCCGACAAGCGAGAGATGGCGGAAAAATTTGGCATGACTCACTTTGTCAATCCTCGCGAAGTGGAAGGCGATTTAGTGCCTTATTTAGTAAATTTAACCAAAGGCGGAGCAGATTACAGTTTTGAATGTATCGGCAACATTAATGTGATGCGCCAAGCTTTAGAATGCTGCCACAAAGGTTGGGGTGTGAGCGTAATTGTCGGGGTAGCGGGAGCCGGTCAAGAAATTAGCACCCGCCCGTTTCAGCTAGTAACAGGCAGAGTTTGGAAAGGGACGGCTTTTGGGGGGGCAAAAGGCAGAACTGATGTTCCTAAGATTGTTGATTGGTACATGAACGGTAAAATTGATATTGATAGTTTGGTATCTCGGGTAATGCCGATCGACCAAATTAACGAAGCCTTTGATTTAATGCAAAAAGGCGAAGTAATTCGTACAGTGTTGACATTTTGAGTTTTTGAAGGAAGAAGGCAGAGGGAAGAGGGAAGAAGGAAGATAGGACTTACGGAAAAAGTGGTTTTACGCGCTACCTATAGCCGTAAGATACACGGCTGCACCCTACATAACTTCTCTCTTCTCTCTGCGTCCTCTGCGCCCTCTGCGGTTAATAAAAAAATCTCATTCACAAATGAAATAAAATTAATATGATATCAGAATCCCTAAAACTGCACAAAGAATATAAAAGTTTCGGCGGCAAACTCGGCTTTTACAGTCATCAATCCTCCGCTTGCAACAGCGAGATGAAATTCGCAGTTTATCAGCCGCCGCAAGTTTTATCTCAACCCGTACCCGTCCTATATTTCCTATCAGGTTTAACCTGCACGGAAGAGAACTTTATGGCAAAAGCGGGGGCGCAACAATTTGCGGCAAAATACGGTTTAATGCTGGTTGTGCCCGACACTAGCCCGCGCCAGACTGGGATTCCTGGTGAAGATGACGATTGGGATTTAGGAAGTGGTGCGGGTTTTTATGTTGATGCGACAGCCGCACCTTGGAATTCTCACTATCGAATGTACAGTTATGTGGTTGATGAATTGCCGAATTTAATCGCCGAAAATTTTCCGGCGATACCGGAAAAACAGGGAATTTTCGGCCATTCGATGGGCGGACACGGGGCGTTAATTTGCGCTTTGAAAAATGGATCTCGCTATCTTTCAGTTTCAGCTTTTGCGCCTATTTCCGCGCCAATGCGCTGCCCTTGGGGACAAAAAGCTTTTGCAAACTACCTCGGCAGCGACCAAGAGATTTGGAGGGCTTGGGATGCTAGCGAATTGGTAGTTGTAGCCCGATACAACCGTCCGATTCTGATTGACTGCGGCACGGCTGATTCGTTTCTGGCTGACGGGCAGTTGTTGCCGGAAGTGTTCGCAGAGGCTTGTGCAAAAGCGGGACAACCGCTAACTTTAAGGATGCAGGAAGGTTACGATCACAGCTATTATTTTATAGCTAGTTTTATGGAGGAGCACATTCAACATCACGCGGCTGCTTTGTGTGAATGAACACAGATATAACTAATGATTATACCTGTCTGAAAAAAAACACAAAGTTTGATAATGTCAATCATTGCCCGCTTTTTTCTGAACCGTCACCTCGAAGTTGCCAAAGCAATTTTTGTGCTTCCCATGCCCGATCGAGCAGTTGGAGGTTGGCATCGATGTCCTGAGAATAGCTCTCAGCAAGAGATTTTTGGACAAAACCAGTCAAGTGAACTTCTAAATTAGAGCTAGATACATTGTTGTGGGCGGACTTTGAGATCGAGGTGGTTTGGCGATTCATAACTTCTAACCTCTGTGAATGTTGATTAGGTGTTTGCTTGCTTTGTTTTATAGAATGACAGACCTGCATTGACTGTTTGACTCAGTTACGGACTCATATTTGAACTCAGTTGCAAGGTGAGCGATCGCTCCAAATGAGTCAAAATTGAATAAACACGCTGGCAAAATAATGGGTATGGCAGCCTCTATCAAGGCATCTCAGCAGGGATTAGAAAGGGTCGATCGCGCGCGGCACCGCAAGGGGTGGACGAAAACCCGAACAATGGCTTGGTGGCAAGATGCTCACACGTCTCAGGCAACTTTGAGAAGGTTTTGGCGAGGTATAGCCATCGAAAGCGGGAGTTTCGCAGCGATTTGTCACGCAGTTGGGATTAGCGATTGGGAAGCGATCGCCGATTTAGATACAGTTGAAGAAATAGATTTGCCTATGCCAGTGGCTCAACCTTTATCTGCTATTCCCGATCCTGCATCTCCCAATTCAAATCGAGAAGATTGGGGAGAAGCACCTGATATACCTAGCTTTCACGGTCGCGCTGAAGAACTCTGTCAGTTAGAATCGTGGATGGTAAAAGATGGCTGCAAACTGATAGTTTTATCGGGCATGGGAGGTATCGGTAAAACTGCGTTGGCAGTGACGCTAGCCGACCAAATTCAAGAGCAATTTGAGTGTTTAATTTGGCGGAGTCTCAAACCGATGCCACCATTGGAAAACCTTTTATGCAGTTTGCTAGAATTCTGCGATCGAGATGCGGAAAATATATCATTTGACAGCATTCATCAGGGGATATCCCAACTGATTGAATGCCTGAGACAGCGCAGGTGTTTGGTAATTTTAGATGAGGTAGAGGTGATTTTTGGCTGTAGCGATCGCCCTGAGTCAAGCAAGCGCGATCGAACTTTTGCTAACAGACGGTGGCGGGAGGGGTATGAGAATTATGCTGAGTTGTTGCGGCGAGTAGGGATGGAACGCCATCAAAGTTGCCTGTTACTGACTTCCCGCGAGAAACCGAATGAAATTGCGGCGTTGGAAGGGGAAAAATTACCCGTTCGCTGTTGGCAACTGCGGGGATTGCGAGAGGCAGATGCTGTAGCTTTATTCGAGGATAAAGGTTTTTCGGGTGCGGAAGTTGGGCTGAGCAGTTTAATTAAGATTTACGGTGGCAGTCCGCTAGCATTAAAAGCGATCGCTACCATGATTCAAGAGGTATTTGGAGGGAATATCAAGGAATTTTTGAGTCAAAATACTGTGGTGTTGGGCGATCGACTGCGAACGCTGCTGAGGGAACAGCTAAGTCGGCTATCGCTAGTGGAAAAAGATGTGGTTTATTGGCTGGCGATCGAGCGCCAACCGATATCTCTTGCGCAATTAAGAACTAATTTTTTGCTGCCTCCAACGCCATCGCAATTAATGGAAACATTGGTATCTTTAGAAAGGCGATCGCTCTTGGATAAAATAGCAGAAGATAACTGTATTACTTTCACGCTGCAGCCGATGGTGATGAAATATGTTGCTGAAGAGTCGATCGAACAGGTAATTGACGAGATTGAGGCTGTGTTGGAGCATCGAGATCTTAAATATTTCAAGCTTTTGAAAAAGTATGCACTGGCTAAGCCGCAGTCGCCCGAGCATACAAACAATAATTATGATAGTTGGATGTTGGTGCGACTGAAAGACAGTTTACTGATGAATTTTGGCAGTGAAATCGGGTTAGAGATTCGGGAAATCGTGCCGTTGCTGAGAGGTAAAGTGCCTGCACTAATTGGATATCTCAGTCGCAATTTGCTGGAATTGCTGAAAGCATTAGAGATTGAGATCGATGCTAAGGAATGGGAAGGTATATCAATTCGTTGAGAATTGCATCAATCATTCGGTGGTTGAAACCGCACGCCGGCCAAACAAAGTCCGCCTTCGCGGACTAAAATATCGACTCCGGCTCCCTCCCCTTACTAAGGGGAGGGCTGGGGAGGGGTAAATTCTATTGATTGGTAATCCGCTAATGTTTTCCCAGAAAATCATTAATTTCTGCCACCAACCAAGCTTTTTCTTGCTCGGTGAGAAATGTACCGAATTTATGCTTGCGAGACTTCAACTGTAAAGTACAAACTGCGATCGGCGATTTGTTCATTGACAAACCAATCGCCTGTTGTCCTACTTGGATAATATCCTGTGTTTTGCCGATAACATTTTTATAGCACCAACCAAAGAGCGATCGCTGCAAGCGGATATTCTGGCGATCGATTAGTATCTTAGTACGAGAAACTGCACTCACTAGAAAAGCAGCTAGCATCCAAGCGCATATCGGAGGATAAATTATCCACAATAGCCACAAATATTGCATGAAATCATTGAGTTTCCAGTCAATAGTGAAGTGGATTTGTAGGAACTCCCAGATAGATATGTCGGATTGCAGAAGTAGCCAGATTACAGGCAATATTAATCCATTCCCAAATATAGGTAGCAGCGCAAAAAGTTGGCTGTAAGGAGTACGCAACCAAATAGGAGGAATTTCTACAAGCAGTTGTTTCTTCTGATGTTTTATGGCGATCGTAGTATTAACTGTTCGCCGTAATTCCAGCGTAGTAGAGCGGGTAAATTCTTTTTCACCCCGCAAAACAGTTAACGCTTCTTTAGCTGACAGGAATCTATCGGCGGCGACAGGTTCTGTCATTCGCTCTAACCATTCGGTAAATTGTCGATCGACCTGAAGGTGAGAACGGAAATCCATTTTGAGTTTGCGTTGAGGTAAATCGGCAGGGGCTTTGCCAGTTAACAAATAAATTAATGTCGCTCCCAATCCGTACAAATCAGTTGCCAAAACTGCCTTGCCGCGAAACTGTTCGGGAGCCATGTAACCGTAAGTACCGACAACTGTACTGCCCCCAGTAATTGTCTGGTGATACACATCTTGTACTGCTCCAAAATCTACTAAAAAAATTTGTCCGTCATCGCGGCGAATGATATTTTGTGGTTTAATATCTCGGTGAATTACAGGGGGTGTAAGCTGTTGTAAATATACCAAAATATCTAAAATTTGATTGGCAATCCAGCGAACTTCTGTGACAGGTGGATGCCAGCCATTTTCTATTAACCCTGCTAAGGATTGTCCGTCGGCTAGTTGTTGAGCGAGATAAAAAAAGCGATCGCGCCTCTTGCCAACTTCAAAGTAGTCAATATAAAAAGGAACAGCAGGGTGTTTTAGTTGGGCGAGAACTTTGGCTTCTCGTTCAAAAAGTTCTAGCACTTTTAGGTCATCAGTTCGACGCAGCGATACTGCTTTTAGCGCAACTTTTTCATCAGTTTGCAAGTCTTGGGCTGCGTAAGTAATGCCGATGCCGCCTTGTCCTAAGATGTCGAGAATAGAATAGCGATCGGCTATTATTTCTCCTTGTTGATGCTGTTTTTCCATAGATAATTATATTGTAGCAGTCATCGAGATGAAGATGGCGAGTCAAAATTCAACGGTTCCACATCAAACCTTCGTATTTCTGACCATGCTCCCCATTCCCCATGTATTTTTGCTCTGACTTTCCATGTCCAATTGTATAAATTCTGTTCGGCAATATAGGAGCCTAGACGAACATGCTGATAAGATGAATCACCAACCATAGTATTAATTGCGGGATTTATAGCCCGAGAACCTATTACATACAACTGATATGTAGCACCCGGACAATCAGACCAATCAAAATTCCAAACAACCTTATCCAGTTTATCGGATCGTCCATTATCTAATACTGCCCCGTTTTTAGGCTCGATCAAAATAGGAGTACATTGCTTTTCCTTCACATTAACCTGCGCGCCTTTAGCAATGAGGAGTTCAGCTACCTCTTTATTGTTTGACCAATGTAGTGGGGTTTTACCAGATCTATCTTTCGCATTAACATCAACACCGTTAGCAATTAATGATTCAATCATGCTCTTATTACCCATCTCGGCTGCTTTGTGCAAAGCTGTTTTTCCATCGTTATCTTTGGAGTTGATATTAACTCCTTTAGCAATTAGTAATTCTGACATCTCTTTGCTGTTGGCAAAATACAAAGAAGTAGAGCCATTCTTAGTTTTTGCATTAACATTAGCACCATTAGCTATTAACAGTTCTGCTATCTTTTGGTAGTTGATTCGGTGCAATGGAGTTACTCCGTCTTCATTATTAGCATTGACATTAGCGCCTTTAGCAATTAACAGTTCTGCCATCTCTTTGCTTTGGACTCTGTGCAATGGAGTATTGCCGGATTTATCCCTAGCATTGACATCAGCCCCTTTAGCAATTAACAGTTCTGCTATCTTTTTGTTGTACATTTGTTGGTGCAATGGAGTTACTCCGTCTTCATTCTTAGCATTGACATTAGCGCCTTTAGCAATTAACATTTCTGCCACCTCTTTGCTTTGGACTCTGTGCAATGGAGTATTGCCGGATTTATCCTTAGCATTGACATCAGCCCCTTTAGCAATTAACAGTTCTGCCACCTCTTTGCTTTGGACTCCATGCAAGGGAGTAGAGCTATAATCATTTTTTCCCTTGACATCAGCCCCTTTAGCAATTAACAGTTCTGCCACCTCTTTACTTTGGAGTCTGTGCAATGGAGTATTGCCGTATTTATCTTTAGCATTGATGTTAGCACCCTTAGTAATTAACAGTTCTGCGACCTCTTTGCTGTTGAATCTATGCAAAGGAGTATCCCCATACCAATCATTAGTTTTCGCATTGACATCAGCACCATTAGTAATTAACAGTTCTGCTATCTCTTTGCTGTTGACTCCATGCAAGGGAGTAGAGCCGCCTTCATCCTTGATATTGACATCAGCACCGTTAGAAATCAGCAGTCTTATAATCAGCAGTTGTTGTGCTATATCTTCTTGCTTGCTGTGATATGAACTTATAGCATCCTGTAAGGGAGTTCCACCGTATAGTCTCTTAACATTGACATCAGCACCGTTAGAAATCAGCACTTCTGCTATCTCATAGTTGGTGATTGCACGATGTAGGGGAGTAGAGTTGTATTTATCCTTAGCATTGACATCAGCACCCTTAGCAATTAGTAGTTCTGCCACCTCCTTGCTATTTACCTCGTGCAAAGGAGTAGAGCCATTATCAGTTTTAGCATTGACATCAGCACCCTTAGCAATTAGCAGTTCTGCCACCTCCTTGCTATTTACTCTGTGTAAGGGAGTATAGCCACTATAAATAGTTTTGGCATTAACATTAGCACCCTTAGAGAGCAAAAATTCTGCTACGTTTTTTGATTCGGCACAACCCAGTATAGAAGTAGCAGCATTACCGTCTGTATAGTAGCTATAGTTGGTACCCTCTGTCCATAAAAAACTCCTGACAGTATCCATATCTCCTTTTGCTGCTGCCAGACATGGATTTATGTACTCATACAACTGCCCATTTCCAGCGTACATTGCCACGAATCTAAATAGAGGGTATTTGAAGAACTTCGGTAGGCCAATAAAAACAATTCCTGCAATTCCAAATCCTATTAAAGCTGTTCGAGATAGAGACCAACGCGGTTTAGCAAATACTTTCGGTCGTTGCAACGCCGTCAGTGCTACTTTTGCTGACACAAAACGCTCTTCAGCATCGGGTTCTAACATTTTCTCCAACCAGTCAGCAAACTGTTCGGAAATCTGCACCCTGTTGCGAAAACTAATTTTCAGTCTATCCGTTGGCAAATCGGCAGGTGAACGGTGCGTCAACAAAAATAATAATGTCGCACCCAAACCGTATAAATCAGTTGCAGGCAATGCTTGACCCTGAAATTGTTCCGGTGCCATATATCCAAACGTACCAACCACCGTACTGCCAAAAGAAAATGTATTGCGGTAAGTATTCTGCACCGCCCCAAAATCTACTAAATATACTTTGCCATCTTTGCCGCCAATTAAGTTTTGCGGCTTAATATCTCTATGAAATACAGGCGGTTTCAAACTTTGCAGGTAGATGAGAATATTTAAAACTTGTGTAGCAATGTTTCGCACTCCTGCCTCATTGCTTCGCCAACCATTTTTAACTAATTCTGCTAAAGACTTTCCTACTACCAGTTGTTGAACTATGTAAAAACCTCTGTCTTCCGGGGTGTCTACTTGAAAGTAATCTAAATACTTGGGAATTCCTGGATGATTGAGATTGGCGAGGGTTTGAGCTTCGCGCTCAAATAGCTCCATCTGTTTCCAATCATTCATGTGGTAAAATGATAAAGCTTTCAGCGCTACTCGATCGCCACTTTTGATATCTTCGGCTTTGTAGGTGATGCCGTTACCGCCTTGTCCTAAAGTATCAATGATGCGATACTTTTCGGCAACGATATCTCCTGGTTTGTGCATTTCTTCCATAGGGGTTCTCCTGAAGGGGAAGGTTGCTTAATTTTGGTTTATCATTCTAGTATGCTGGCAGCTTATCTGTTTTTGAACTCATTTTTGAACTCAGTTGCGAACTCACTGCTTTTGTTATGTTAGATTAACGCTGGCGGAGAAATGATTGTGTAAGTAAGAACTTGAGTTATTATCAGGACTGAAGTCCTCACTACGAACCCGATGGCGAACTGTTAATTGAGGTCGATCGCAATTACCCTCTAAATTATGGTTTGTAGTAAGGACTTTAGTCCGGAAAAATAAAACTGAAGTCCTCACTGCGAACCTGAGTGCGAACGCTTAATTGAGGTCGATCGGAAATACCCAGTCTTGGTAATTGCTGTCGCGATTTTCGATAACCTCCGTCAGTTTGTCCAAAATCTTTTCGGTGATGGGTCGGTTTTTGGGCAATTGATAGTTTTCCACTCGCTTAATTGGGGTAATTTTGGCGGCGGTTCCGCAGAGGAAAATCTCGTCTGCAATCAACAATTCTGATTTGTCAACTGGTCTTTCTATGACTTCTATTCCTAAGTCTCTGGCGATTGTGATTACGCTGTCTCTAGTAATTCCTTCGAGAATATCTTGCTCGAAACCGGGAGTAACTAATTTACCGTTTCTGGCGACAAATATGTTCATTCCTGAAGCTTCGCTGACTTTTCCTTGAGAATTCATCATAATTGCTTCGTCGAAGCCGGATTCTACTGCTTCTGTTTTGGCTAATGCTGAGGTGATGTAAGCGCCGCTAATTTTACCTCTTAAGGGCAAACTGCGGTCTTCTTGGCGGTACCAAGAGCTAATTCTACAGTTGACTCCTTCTTTTGGCAAATAGTCTGAAAGTTCTAATCCGTAGACAAAAAAGTCGGTTTCTACGTTGTGCAGTCGGGGGGCAATTCCTAAACTGGATGTGTAGACGAAAGGGCGGATATAAAATGATTTTGTTGGTTGGTTTTTCTGGACAAAATCAATAATTATTTGTTGAATTTTGCTGGCTGGCAAATCGCAGTGGAGGAAGCTGGCACTTTGACTTAATCTTTGACAGTGGCGGTCTAATCTAAATAGCAATATTCGATCGGCATTTTGGGGGTCGGGAATTCCCCGCAACCCGCCTAAGACTCCGGTTCCGTAGTGCAGTGCGTGGGTGGCTATGGAAAGTTTGGCGTCGGTAAATGGGAGAAATTGGTTTTGAAAGTAGGCAAGTGGTAGAAAACTATCCATGATTCAAGCTGGCGATGAGTTTTGCAGTCCGCTAGGAAAGCTGATTTTGGTTATATTACCATAAGTTATACCATTTTAGATTTTAGATTTTAGATTTTAGATTTACAAAGAGTGATTAGATATAAGTTTGGAGGTTGTCTCAAGTTACCTTTTTTTATTAAATGAGATGATTGTTGTGTGATTCGAGGGCGCGATAAAATAATATAAAATGCAGTCATTTTAGTTGATAATTGTTTTGGGAAAAAGTGCGATCGACTACAAACAAAAATCAACCAAGGGGCAAGTATGGCACGTAAATGTTTCATCATCGAAATGGGCATGGGGGTAGACCAGCACGGACAAGAACCGACTGTAGCCTGTGCAAGGGCTGTACGGAATGCGATCGCCCACAATGCTTTGCTAGGCGTCTGGGAAGTGGCGGGTTTGAGCGACCCCAATCAGATGATTGTTGAGGTTAAGGTGGCCGTTCCTTACCCGGAACAAGTGCGCGCCGAGGAGGTGTTGGCGGTGCTGCCTTTCGGCAGCAAAACTCTGATTGTCGAGCCAGGAGGCATGATTGTGCCAGGAAGGGCGATCGCCTCTCTGAATGATAAAAATGATGAAATGCTCATCGCTGTGGCGGCTGTGAGTGTTTTTGTGGAAACTGAAGGCTAATTAATTTGGTGTTGTTTGAATAAATCTGCGGTGAAATACGATCGCCCGATCGCACTTGCTTGTTTCCGCGATCGGGCGATCGAACGCCTGTATGTTAAAAAATGATTTATTTAGACTAAGTTGTAGGATGCCCCGGAGATCTCGCAGGAAATACCGTAGAAAATCTGAGGCTCTGAGGCACCCTAGAAAAGGTCTGTTGCACGCTAAGGTTTATTTGCGCCTACCTACTTATTTTTTAAGTTTTAATTGATAACTTTTAATTTCTCAGGCGGCCGGGTATGTAAGCAATCCAGCAAAACCCTACGATTAATAACAGCCACGTCACTGTAATATTGCTGCCCAAAAAGTTGCGGAGAAAATCTTCCATTATTCTCAAAAATTATAGCGTTGAAAACTATTTATGGCGGTTCCCTCTCGGATCGGAACAAGTAGAGTGCGATCGGCTAAAAGCCGATCGCACTCTATTTCCTCTACCTCATATTACGGCTGACTGGTATCTGCCAACATTTGGTTAACCATTTGCAAGTGCGCCTGAAGGTTGGGCAAAAGCTTGGTTGCCCAACCCTTCAACTCGGGATCTTGTCCTTGTTGAGATTGAGCCTGAAACAAAGCAATAGCCTGATTGTGGCTCTCGATCATTGCCTGCTTGTAAGCCGTGTCAAAACTTGTACCAGAGAGTCCCGAAAGTCGATCGGTCACAGCTTTATTTTGGCTGCTCATCTCGGTTGGCAGTTCTACGCCTTTTTGCATTGCTAACTGCATCAGTTCTTGATTGGCTTGGGTGTGTTCATCAACCATTTCTTGCCCGTACTCTTTCACACGAGCGCTAGAACCCCGCTCCACGGCTAACTTGCCGAGCTGCACTTCCAGCATACCAGTTTGAGCTGCTTGGAGGACAAAGTTTTTGTCTCTGCTGCTGAGAGAATTAGGGGCAGTTTCGCCACTTGTGGGAGTGTTGGGAGAACGGCCGGGATTGTTATTGCTGGGGGTATTTTGACTGTTGGGAGAACGGCCGGGATTGTTGTTGTTGTTGTTGTTCAGATCCGTAACAGGAGGGCGAGGAGCAGTAGGCTCGCCGGCAGCATTATTAGCAAGATCGAAAACTCGATCGCCCGACTGGTTGAAACCGTGAGTCTGGCGGTTTAATTCTGCGAATCCCGGCACAGATATCAAGGAACTAACGCCGGCAATTCCGGCAACTGTTACCAATTTTTTTAACAAACTTTTGCCATTGAGTGAAGTCATGAATTTCTAAGCCTCTAAGTTGTTTTCAAAAGTATGTGAAGCGAAGCTATCCCCTAGGGAATCGCCAGAAACTACCGATGGGAGGGTGTACTGCCTTTTCGAAATAAGTTGATCAAACCAAACGCCCCCAAGGCACCCAGCCACCCCAAATTGTTGGGGCTTTCGCGCCGAGCACTCAAAACTCCAGAATTAGTATCAGCCGGCGTCGATGTCGTACCGTCTGTCGTACCGGTTGTACCGGTTGTGCCAGTGCTGGTTGTACCCGTGCCTGTAGTACCGGTCGTACCCGTTGTACCGGTCGTACCGGTCGTACCCGTTGTACCCGTTGTACCGGTCGTATCGGTTGTACCCGTTGTACCGGTCGTACCAGTCGTATCGGTTGTACCGGTCGTACCCGTTGTACCAGTCGTATCGGTTGTACCGGTCGTACCCGTTGTACCAGTTGTACCCGTTGTACCCGTCGTACCCGTGCCTGTGGTATCGGTCGTATCGGTTGTGCCAGTCGTACCAGTTGTACCCGTTGTACCCGTTGTACCGCTTGTGCCAGTCGTATCGGTTGTACCCGTTGTGCCAGTCGTATCGGTTGTACCAGTTGTACCAGTTGTACCAGTTGTACCAGTTGTACCCGTGGTACCGGTCGTATCGGTTGTACCAGTTGTACCAGTTGTACCAGTTGTACCCGCTGTACCCGTGGTACCGGTCGTATCGGTTGTACCAGTTGTACCGCTTGTGCCAGTCGTATCGGTTGTACCCGTTGTACCGCTTGTGCCAGTTGTACCCGTTGTACCGCTTGTGCCAGTCGTATCGGTTGTACCGGTCGTACCCGTTGTACCCGTTGTACCGCTTGTGCCAGTTGTACCCGTTGTACCGCTTGTGCCAGTCGTATCGGTTGTACCCGTTGTACCCGTGGTACCGGTCGTACCCGTTGTACCGCTTGTGCCCGTGCCGACGCTACCGCCTGCACCGCCACCTGCACCGCCACCTGCACCGCCGCCTGCACCGCCGCCTCCTGACTGGGCAGAAGCAGGCACAGCGAAGGAAACCGTTGCTAAACCTAAAGTACAAGCGCTTGCTAAAACAACTTTCAACAATTTAGAAGATTTCATGGTAATGCTTGCTTTTGCGTAGAGTCCTGCGATCGCTTCTGATTCCAAAACCGCAGGGTCAAATGGACAGCGTAACGTGCAACTTTTCTAACCTTGACTGCGGAGTAATGAAGGTAAAGGAGCATATTTAGTCCCGTTTCCTCGATTATTTCCCTCGGATAAATTAGACCGCCGCGTTAACAGTTTATAAGCTATTACGTATGCTTCAAGTTAGCCATTCATCTTTAGGAATATTTGGTAAATTGGCGTTTTATTTCAGGTGGTAGATGATATTTAATTCGGCGGCCCACTAGCTAAATCAAAATTTGTGTACGGGAGATAGAAAGCGGGTTTCTCTGAAAAATTTTGGGTTGAGTAACGAGACATATACAAATCAACCGGATTTCTGAGATAAGGGCGCGGTTCTTCCTATAATTTTTCCCGGCTGGTGGTGCTTTGAGGTATAAATTCTTGATTTTCTCACCGTCAATTTTGGGTTAGGTCTACGCCATAGGAGTGAGTTTCAAAATTTTTGAGCGCTATTTTTCCTTAACTTGTGGCTGGCAATTGGGAGACTCACAGAATACCGCTCAAAATTTCCCAGGAAACTAAATTATCTCAAAAAGCGCGATCGCTCATACTCCCCAACGGCAAGGCTTTTGACAATCAAGCATCCAGGATGCAAGCCCCCGGATTCATCCCTGGAGAAATAAAAAACCTGTATCCGATAAAGGAACCCCGAATTTATCTCGCGCAAGTCAGTCGATTTTAGATTTTAGATTTTAGATTTTAGATTTTAGATTTACTCCACAGATAAATCTGGGCTCTTGAACAAGAGTCTAAAATTTTTATATTTCCACGACAGGAGTAAGTGGCACGGTATCCGTTTTTGGGCTGAGTCAATGCTTCAATTCTTTAATCTAAAATCTAAAATCTAAAATCGATTGACTGGCTTTTGACTTGCGTCAAACAGGAAGGCGAACAGAGGGCTATCCGAGTCTGGCCCGCGCCACATTAAATTAACCAGCGGCGGCGCACTCGTCAGAATTGCTTGTAAGTGCGATCGGCTAAACTCCGATCTAGTAAAGCCAAAACTATGCCAGATAGCGCTTATTCCCTAACACATTTCACAAGCAGACATCAAGTATGCTGTATCGAATTATTGCCAGAATTCGCTATCTAATTTTCATCTCTTTATCTAAATTTGCAAGTGAAAAAGCCGAAATCAGATTAATGACTGTTTCACAAAATAAATTACTCAAATACGGCTGAACCAGCAACCGCAACAATTACCTTCGCCGTTGAGAATAAATTTAATATTACATCTGTCCTAGGCATGAAAAAAATCAGTTTTAAAACTCGCTTTTAGAGAGAGGAAAGTAGTTGATTCTCCTATATAACCTTACATTTAGGTTTAATAATTAGAGGTCATTATGCCAGAACAACAATTTGACACCTTACCTTCGGAAGCACAAGAACTCCCCCAAGGAGCTCAACAAATTTTTCAGGCTGCTTTTAAGAGCGCTAGCGAAGATGGAATGAGCGCAGATGGTGCTACTAGTACACTTGGGCGTGAATAGAGCTACCATTTATATGTAGATGTAGAAGGTAGAACAGATCGATGCCCAGACTA
>NZ_JAUBSX010000096.1:0-24623 GCF_036704885.1 Microcoleus sp. F4-D5
TCACCCTTGTCTCGGGTGATTCACTTTTACCCCCTCAATCCGACTATGTGCCAGTTTGGGGTGCGGAATGTGGGCTCGAACAACTTCGCGCTGGACACATGGCCTTAAAGAAACCCATAAGCTTCAAAGATTCACCCGAAAGAATTCTGATTACTAATGTTGAATAGGAATCTCAATTACAAACTCTACCCCCCATTCAGACGATGAAATGCAGGTAAGCTGACCGCCATGTTTTTCTTCTACAATCTCACGGCTAATAGACAACCCTAAACCTGTCCCTTTACCGACAGATTTAGTAGTAAACATCGGCGTAAATAAATGCTGCATTATCTCGGGCGTTATCCCCAGGCCATTGTCAGCAATCCGAATCACCACCCTTTCCCCCTGAAGCCTTTCAGTGCAGATCCGAATCTGCGGATTGTCTTGGCTCTGTTGCTTTTTACCGGACAGGGAACAACTAATCGCAGACTCTTCTAAAGCATCAATTGCATTCGCTAATATATTCATAAACACCTGATTGATTTGCCCCGGATAGCACTCTACCAGCGGCAACTCGCCGTACTCTTTAATAACCTTAATAGCTGGGCGATTACCTTTACCTTTTAGACGATGACCTAAAATCAACAGGGTGCTATCTAGCCCATCGTGAATATTCACTGGCATTAGTGCCGATGTATCCAAGCGAGAGAAGTTACGCAGTGACATAGAAAGATTATAAAGTCGCTCTGTTCCTACCGCCATTGAATCCATAATTTTAGGCAAATCTTCAACGATAAACTCTAAATCAAGATCCTGAAAATTTTCCTGAAATTCTGATGGCGAAGTAAGGCTATACTTGCAAAACTTCGCCATCGCGATCAAATCGGCAATATGTTCGTTTGCTGGAGGGAGATTGCTGGATATAAAACTAACTGGATTGTTAATTTCGTGAGCCACCCCAGCAACAAGCTGACCGAGGCAAGCCATTTTTTCGCTTTGAACGATTTGCACTTGAGCTTTTTTAAGATTGTCCAAAGCTTGAGAAAGTTCAGCCGTTCGTTCTTCCACCCGTTTTTCTAACTCCTGCGCGAGCTTCTGTAACGCTGCTTCGGCTGCAAGCCGCTCTTCTATTTCCCGTTTTAAAACCAAATTTTGCTTGGCGAGAGTTTTCGTTAAAGAACGCAATTTTAAATGGAGGTTGACGCGAGCTAACACCTCCTTTTGTTCAAAGGGCTTAGTAATGTAATCTACAGCCCCTAGATTAAAGCCTTTGACCTTATCTCCTATGTCAGAAAGAGCAGTCATAAAAATTACGGAAATTTCGTTCGTCAACGGACTTGCCTTTAGCAGATGACAGGTTTCAAACCCGTCAATTCCTGGCATCATCACATCTAACAAAATCAAATCAGGCTGACTGTATTCAGCCTGTTCGATCGCACTTTCGCCATCAGTGGCGACTAATATTTCCCATCCTGAACCAGCTAAAGCTTCAGACAGCACGTCGAGATTGCTAGGGTTGTCATCTACAATTAAAATGGTACTTGTTTCCATATTTTCTGCCTTCATTTTTTATTGTCTGTGGGATGTAATAAACTCTTTAATTTTTTTGACCTGATAGCTTTGGGCTAACTGGCGCAGCTCAATAGCAAAGGACACAAATTTCCGGTCTAACTTCTCTAGGTACTCGCTGCGCTTGACAATTCCTTTCACGTTGCCTCTCATCGCCAGTTCAAATAGGAGTTCCATTTCTTCTGGCGGGGGAGGCATTAAAGAGGTAGATTCAGAAAGTGATGGAGGAGCAGAGGAAAGGGGAATAGTGCTGATTTTTTCATCCTTAAGTTCGTCATATATCCATTCTATTTCCAAATATTTTTGCAACATCTCAAATAGCTCTTCTGCCTGCACAGGCTTGCCGAGAAAACCCTTGGCTCCCCCCTCCAAACTTTTATGTTGGTCGGTAGCAAATACACTGGCAGATGAAGCAATGATTGCCACATCTTTATAGTGTGGTAAATTTCGGATACGGCGCATCATCTCAAAGCCATCTAACACTGGCATCACCAAGTCAGTGATAATCAGATCGAACTGAAATTCTTCTACTTTTTCTAAACCCTCTTGACCGTTTTTAGCTTCGGTTACTTCAAATCCGAGGGGTTCCAGCAGATTGACAATGACTGAGAGATTTTCCCATTTGTCATCCACAACCAAAATTTTCTGCTTTCTACCTTGGTAGCCAACCAGTTTTCGTTGCTTGGCAATCGTGGCTGTATTTGCCCACTCTGCCGCTTCCCGTAACTCCAAATCAAGCCAAAAAACGCTGCCTGATCCTGACTGACTTTTTACTTGAATTTTACTACCCATCATTTCGACAATTTTCTGGCTAATTGTTAAACCGAGCCCGGTTCCTTCCGCCTGACGCTTGCTGTCTCCTACCTGTTCAAAAGGCAAAAAGATTTTTTCTAATTGTTCTGGTGTTATACCAACGCCAGTATCTTCTATTTGAAACCTAAGTTTGTGAATAGATGAGGGTGAGTTTTGCTGATTGGTTTGTAACTTTTCACCTGTTACCATTTCCAGATTTTCTATCTTAAAAGTCACCCGTCCCGAGTCGGTAAACTTAATTGCATTGCTCAGTAAGTTAATGAGTACCTGTCGCAACCGTTTTTCGTCAGCGTGGATGCCTGCTGGCATTTCAGAAGTGGGTTGATAAACAAAAGCAATTCCTTTTTGTTGGGCTCGGATGCGGCAAATTTCTGCGACTCCCTGCAAAAAGGAAGGAAAATGGAAATCTTTCGCGTACAGTTCCAATTTCTGGGCTTCAATTTTAGCGAGGTCTAAGATGTCATTGATGAGGGTTAGCAGGTGGGAGCCACACTGGTGAATGATACTGATGCCTTGGAGTTCCTTCGGAGCCATGGTTTTAGAGCGTTCTAGGATTTGAGCGTACCCTAAAATCCCATTGAGCGGTGTTCTCAATTCGTGACTCATATTTGCTAAAAATTCACTTTTAGCTTGGTTGGCGGTATCAGCGATTTGTTTGGCTTCCCTAAGTTCAGCGGTGCGTTCTTCTACTCTAATTTCTAGCTCGGAATTTGTCTTTGCTAGCGTTTTAAATGATTCGCGCAACTGGTGAGCCATTTGGTTGAAAGACTGACCAAGAACTTCTAGTTCTTCTATGCCTTTTACCTGCACACTTTGGTCTAAATTTCCACTCGCAATTGCCCTAGAAGCTGCGCTCAAATGGAGAATCTGGTTGGTAATCCAGCGTGCGGTTAATATTCCCAAAGTGGTAGCTAGCACCAATGCTCCCAAACATAAAAAAATCGTCGTCTGGGTGTTAGCATTAATTTGCTCCATGAAGTCAGCTTCGGGAACAGTGACTACAATCAACCAGTCCAAACCGCGATCGTCTTTATAAGGCAGCGCTTGTAGAAATTGTCGTTTGCCATCGAGCCAGAAGTCAAGCTGTTCTCGCTGGGCAATTTGTTTGAGGTCGCCAAATTGCTGTTGTAATTGTTTCGTAGCAGAGCTTAGTAAGGGATCTGTGCTTTTAGCTGCTTCTATGCGTTTAGCTTTCGCATTTTCCACTAAAAATGGCTGATCTAGGGTAGAACTGGCAACGATGAGTCCTGAGCGCTCGATGATAAAAGTTTGCCCTGAACGACCGATTTTTACGCTCTTAAGAAAGTCACTAATTTGTGTGAGAAAAAAATGGTATGCAAATACCCCAATGACTGCTCCGTTACTATCATTGAGAGGAACGCTAGCAGGCAAAACCATTTCTGGGAAAGCGTGATAGGAAAATATTTCGCCCCACACTGGTTTGCCTGCTTTCACTGCCGCCACGTACCAGGGTCGTTCCTCTATCTTGAAGTCGGGCTTTTCCTGAATGAGCTTGATACGCTCTCCGTCTTTAGTCATATCATAAAATCGAATACTTCCCCCTGTGGCTTGGCCTGCCTCCATGATTTGTAAGGTATCTTTTTTGGGTTTTAGAGCCCCAATAAACCCATCATATTTTTGACTCCCGAACATAATGGAACCTGCCGTCGGAAATAACTGTACCTGCTGCACAAAATAGCGCTCTAGGCGTGGCAAGTCTTGAACGTCAATTTGGCCTAGGCGGACAGCCTCAAGATTGATTTGATTGACTAGGTGGGGAGCCTCTAAATATTCGTTAAGCTTCTGATTGATGCGTTCGGATACTTCACTGCGGAGTTGAGTCGCAACATTATTGACAGCTTCTTGTCCGTTGCGTACCGACACCCAAGCGGTCAGCCCGACGGCGGCAAAGATTTGCACGACGAATGGCAACACTAGGATCAGGCGCAGGGACACCTTTTTTTGAGAACGGTTTGATAAGAAAGTGATTGGAGAGGTCTGTGACATTTATCAATATTTCTGCAGGGATAACGGGTTGGTTGGCTGAAAAATATCAGGCTATTGACTAAAACGAGGCTTAGGAAGTAAATCTTAAAAACGGTTGTATTCTTAAGTTAAGTATAGTGAAAAATATTGGTCAGCGATTTTTTTTAAGAAGTATTACAAAATATTTTTGATAATGCTGTTATGATAAGATGTTAAAATAGTGCTGTCGCTTTTTATTCGATCGCAAATCAGCAAATGAGTTTCGGAGAGCGGAAAATGGTAAAATTGTCTGGAGGTTGAAGGCTCTAACTTACAAAATTTACTATTCGATGATGGAGACGAGACAATATATTCCTTTCAGGGAAACTGGGAATGTTTAACAGGCAGAACAACAGTAAATGTCGTTCCTACTCCGCTCTCGCTTTGACAAAAGAGCTGCCCTCCGTGAGCTTCCGCTACAATTTGATAGCAAATCGACAGCCCTAATCCCGGCCCAGAACCAATTTTTTTTGTGGTAAAAAAAGGATCGAACACGCGCTTTTTCACATCCTCCACCATACCCACACCGTTATCGGCAATCGAAATCGCCACCCGTTCAGAGTCGATTAGCTCCGTGCGAATAGTAATTTTTGGGATTAGAAATTGAGGGCTGTTGAGAGAAGAAACCGGATTGTTGAGTGTCAGCGGCTCACCATTTGCCACCACTGACGAACTATTCGCGATTCTCAACTCTAAAGCTTCAATCGCATTGCACAAAATATTCATAAATACCTGATTAATTTCACTTGCCCAGCACTCAACTAAGGGCAGGGAATCATATTCCTTGACGATTTGGATAGCGAACCTGTCTGAAGGGCTTTTGAGCTTGGACTGCAAAATCATCAAAGTGCTGTCGATTCCACAGTGAATATCCACAGCCTTCAATTCTGCTTCCCCGAGCCGCGAGAAATTTCGCAAGCTCAGCACAATATCGCGGATACGTTTAGATCCTGCGTTCATAGAGGCCAATATTTGTGGAAAGTCCGATCTGACAAATTCAAAGTCAACTCTATCTTTAAAGTTCTGAATATCTGGGTTCGGATGGGGCAAAGCCTGCTGGTAGAGTTCGAGTAACTGTAATAAGTCAGATGTGTACTGACCTGCGTAACCGAGATTCCCAGATATAAAATTAATCGCATTATTAATTTCGTGAGCGATTCCAGCTATTACTGTATCCAGTGAGGACTTTTTTTCGCTTTGAATTAATTGCGTCTGAGTTTGCTGCAACTTTCGCAGAGTTAGCTCTAATTCTTGGGATTTTTCTCGCTCCTTCGCTTCAGACTGCTGCAACATAGAATTTTGTGCAACGAGTTGCTGTTGCAGATAGCGAATGCTGAGTTGATTTTCAACGCGAACTAAAACCTCTTCAAACTGAAATGGTTTAGTGATGTAGTCCGCCCCACCGCAGGCAAATGCTTTTACCTTATCGAGGGTATCATCTAAAGCACTCAAAAATATTACGGGAATATCACGATTCTTTTGAGATTTTTTCAATTCTTCACAAACTTGATAGCCGTTGATTTCCGGCATATTGATATCGAGTAAAATTAAATCTGGCGGAGCGGCTTCCACTCCTTTGAGGGCCATAGCACCGTTAAGTGCACTGCGAACTTTATATCCCCGCTCAATCAGCATGGTGGATAAAAAGCGCAGATTGTCCGGCGTGTCGTCCACAATGAGAATATTTGCTTTAGCTGCTGAGCCTTGAGTTTTATTCATGAGACCTCTTACCTGAATTATATTATTGAATTCACTGTAATAGTTTATTTTTAGGGATAGAGCAGTTATTCAGCAAGTTTATTTGGTAAGGTTTTCAATTAAATTAGTAATTTTATCAAAGCGAAAATCATTGACCCAATCTATCAGGGTGTTGACCAGTGAGGCATAATTGACAGGGATTTCCGCAACCAGTTTCAAAATCATTTCGGCATCCAATTGAGTAGCGGCTTGATGCAATTGTGTCAGCCATTCTGCGGGCATAGCGAGTAAATTTTCTTGAACAGATAAAGAATTTTGCATCAACGGCTGCTCTAGTTTTTGACCTTGAGAATTAGCTAAGACTGGTTCCTCATAAACATAGCGTACCCCTAAGTATTTATACATCTTTTCAAAGATTACCTCATCTCGGTATGGCTTGCTCACAAAGTCATCACAACCGGCTGATAAAACAATGGATCGCTCTTCCTCGAAAGCACTTGCAGTTAAAGCAATAATGATTGTAGGCTGTCCGTTGAGATGAGATTTAATCTGTTTAGTTGCTTCATATCCATCCATCACAGGCATCCTCATGTCCATCCAAATTAGGTGCGGTTTCCAACTTGACCACAAAGCAACTGCTTCAGCACCATTTTCAGCATCACGCACCTCGAAGCCAAGCGGCATCAGCAACTTGAGCAACAGCAGTCGGTTTTCAGGGCGATCGTCCACTACTAGAATGCGATAGACTTTGGAATTAGGTTCTAAACCAATTACTCGCCGGGAAAGCTGTGTAGTTCTCAGTTCATTTTCCTCAGCTAAATGCGTCTGAATATCAAATTGTAAAATTGTCCCTTTACCCAGTTGACTGCTCGCTGTAATATCTCCTCCCATCAGTTGAACAAATTTACGGCTAATAGGTAAGCCTAAGCCTGTTCCTTGGTGATATTTTCGACCCACTTCGGTTTGCACAAAAGCTTCAAATAAACTATCCATTTCTTCGGCTGCGATCCCAAAACCTGTATCTTCTATTTCAAATAACAATCTTAAAGTTTTATGGTTTTCTAAAAATAAATTTGATGGATTAAGTTGCGGCGGCTCCTGTTTGATTACTCGCAAAATTATATGACCTTTTTGAGTAAACTTAATGGCATTTCCTAAAAGGTTAATCAAGACTTGACGTAATTTACTCGCATCGGTTTTCAAGTATTGAGGAACATCGTCAGCGCGTTCAAAGATTAGTTGCAAGCCTTTCGATGAAACTTTAAGTTGCAACATTTCTTCGAGAGAATCAAGCAGGTGATATAGGTCAAAGCTATTTTCATTGAGCGTCAACCGACCCGCTTCAATTTTTGACATTTCCAGAACGTCATTGATTAATGATAGTAAATGCTCTCCGCTGCGGGTGATGATGCCCAAGTTTTCTTGCTGCTGCTGATTGAGCGAAGAATCGCGATTCATTAGTTGAGTAAAGCCGAGGATTGCGTTGAGGGGGGTACGCAATTCGTGGCTCATATTGGCAAGAAATTCGCTTTTAGCTTTGTTGGCTGCATCGGCAGCTTCTTTAGCCTGTTGCAAGGCTAGCTCTGCCTTTTTGCGATCGCTGATTTCCTGCTGTAATTCTTGCATTCTCTCGTTCACGCGCTGCTCTAGCGTCCGCGAGTTTTCCTCTTGTTGTTCGTAAAGCCTAGCATTTTCTATAGAAATCGCTGCTTGAGAACACAAAAGTCTTAAAATTTCTAAGCGGTGTGGAGTAAAGGCATCAGTGGTGAGATTATTTTCTAAGTAAAGAATGCCAATAAGTTTGGATTGGGTCAGGATGGGAGTACATAAAAGGGATTTTATCTGATTTGAGCTAATATAAGATTCGGTGGCAAATTGTTTTTCAGTAACTGCATTACTTAAAACTACATCTGTACGAGTTCGCTCTACATAATAAATTACCGTTAACGGCAAGCGATGGGGCGTGAGATTTCGCTTCTGTACAAGTGAATCAACCTCTGGAATAGCTGCTGTCTGATACTCTACTAAGGCTTCGGCTGCAACTAAAAGCTGACCTTCTTGCAGCAAAATCAGAGAACCTTTTGTTGCCCCGGCATTCTCCATGAGAAGATTCATTAATTTAGCTAATAGTTTGTCTAAGACTATTTCGCTAGAAATTGCTTGGCTGGCTTTGATTACCGTAGTCAAATCTAATAATGATTTTGTTAACTTTGTAGTATTTGTATTGCCTTTAAGAAGATTCAAACCAATACTAGATGGCTGTTTATCAGTTACAGGGTTTTGTTGATACGTTGAATAATTATTAATTTGTGGCTGCCGATCGAGCCAATAAAACAAATGAGGATAGTGTTGTTCTAGATCGTCAATTTTCGCTTTAGCTCCCCAGCGAGCATAGGCATAGTAGGCATCAATAAGATAACTCCGAGCAATTTTTTCTTTTCCCCATTCTAAATAAAACTTGGCAGCCAGTTCATTGGCTAGAGCTTCTTCATTCAGGTAGGTATTTTCTTTAGCTCCAGCGATCGCGCGATCGTAATAATCCATCGCTTCCAGAGCAGAACCTTGCACCCTATAGAGTTCTGCTTGCACCAGCTCGAATTTATGTAAATAATTCATCGGCGCATGGTGTGACCAATCTTTCATCTTTTCCTGGTTCACCTGTATTTGCTGCAAATATTGCTGTTGTTCGCTTGGGCTGGCTCGATCGTAGCGAGCCAGGAGAGTCAATGAATGATAGAAATTGAGAATAGCAACTTGCATAAAACCAAAAGCCGCTCCAGCTTGCTCGTTAGCTAAAACCGCATTTTTCAAAGCCAGATCGTAATCTTTAAAATGGTAAGATAAAATTGCTTTGGCTACATAAAAAATAAACAGAACTGTGCCACTTTTAGCTTCAATTAAACGAGGCAGAGTTTCAGTTTCATCAAAACTAGCTCCGCGCAACAAGAATTTATCCGCAGCTTCACCTTGTAAGTTCAATCCCAGTTGTCTCCACACCTGAGAAAAATGTATAGGAATTTGTTGCTTGATTTTAATACATAAATCAATGTAGACTGCTTGTTGCTGCACTATCAAGTCCAAATTTTTTTCAGTAAAAAACAAGTAACTACAAAAGTTAGCTGCACAATAACCACCCCACTCTATATCTCCTGTTTCTAGCCCACTTTGTACTCCTTCTTGCAAAGGAATGACACTATTATTAGCATGTTCTTTCCAACTTCTAATATTAGAATTAAATAAGTTGTAAACTTTAGCCTTAAGTTCTTTTGCATTAAATTTTTCCAGCAGTTTCAATGCGATGGTTCCGGCATGATATCCCGCATCCATCTTTCCAACTCCCGACAGTAATAAGCCATAAAAACCGTAGGCAAAAGCAGACAGAGCCGAATTTCCACAGTCAATACAAAGATTAACCATTGTGACAATCAAGGGGGGGAAAATCTCTGGCTTTGCCATGAAAACAGGTGCACAAAGAATTTTTAAAATGCGCATAGCCGACAATTTATAAGGATCGGTCATTGCTGGAATGTTTTCTAAATCCGCCAATTTTGGTACATCAACTATTAAACTATCATCTCCCTCTAGAGTGACAAAATAAACATCTAGTTTTTGCAAAATTTCCAGTCCGATATCGACTGCTTTAATCATCTCTAATTGACCAATACAAATTAGCATTTGCAGCTCGTATACTTTGACGGCATCGAGCAAATTTGTAGCATTTTGTAGAGCTGTTTCGGCTAACATCGCCGAGCGTTCAAAGTTAATATTTAAGTATTCGGCTTCGGCAGCTTCAATGTAAAGAGCTAGGGTCATGTCATAGTGACTTTGCCAACAGTTTTCGGTGAGCAACTCTAAACCCACTGTTAAATACTTGACAGCCGCTTCATAAGCTGTTGCTGATTTTGCTTTCTTTCCAGCGATCAGGTTGAGTTGAACCAGTTGGTCTTTTTCCGCCGGATTGGTGATAAATTCTAAGCCTATATTTAACTGATTGACTATATCAAAAATCTTTTCTTCTAAAGCTACTTGAGCCGTATTGTTTAACAACCTTTGACCAATTTTCAAGTGGGTAGCTTTCTTTTGGTCTTCAGGAATTAGAGAATAAGCTGCTTGTTGAACGCGATCGTGCAAAAATTTATAAGGAACTGATAACTCGGGGTTGTTAGAGTTATCTAGAGCCGTTTGCTCCTGAAAAAACTTGTAGATATCGCTTTGGGGCAACACCAACTCTTCTTGCAGCGCTCTCCACAAAGCCGCCGCTGTATCTGCTAGCGATTGTTCTAGTAGGAGCGCCAGGGTTGATAAGTTAAATTGATTGCCAATACAAGCAGCAAGTTTTAGTACAGCTTGAGTTCTCGTCGGTAATTTTTGCAACCGTGCTGCCATAAATTCTACGACATCATCAGTCAGCGCTAATGCCTTGACCTGAGCAATATTACATTCCCAATAACCTCTCTCTCGATTAAAGCTGATTAAATTTTCCTCATGGAGCGTTTTGAGAAATTGACTGCTAAAGAAGGGATTGCCTTTGGTTTTTTGATAGATCAGTTGGGTGAGGGGGTTAGCTAAGGAGCTGTTACAACTGAGGGTATCTGCAACCATCTGGTTTAGAGCCTGCAGATTTAGCGGTGCTAGGGTAATGCTGTTAATAGCAGCACCTGCTTTACCAATGTTTTCAATGGTTTGTATTAATAAATGAGCTGGTGAGACTTCATTATCCCGATACGCGCCTATTAGCAATAAATAAATACTTTCAACATCACTCATTAATACCTGCATTAAGTTTAAGGAAGCTGAATCTGCCCACTGTAGATCGTCAAGAAAAATCACAAGAGGATGCTCGGGAGCAGTGAAGACTTGAATAAACTTTTGGAACAGCAGGTTAAAGCGATTTTGAGCTGCATTGCCAGATAGTTCGGGAACGAGTAATTGCGGGCCAATAATTTGCTCGAGTTCTGGAATTACGTCAATAATAACTTGAGCGTTCTCGCCCAAAGCATTCAGGATTTTGGTTTGCCACTGTTTGAGTTGAGCGTTACTTTCTATCAGTAGTTGTCCCATTAAATCTCGACATGCCTGCACGAAAGCCGAGAAGGGAATATCTCGTTGAAATTGGTCGAATTTACCTTGGATAAAGTAGCCGCGCTGCCGGACAATTGGCTTGTGAACTTCATGGATGACGGAGGTTTTACCGATGCCAGAAAATCCTGCGACTAGCATTAATTCTGTAGATCCTTGACCTACTCGGTCGAAAGCTGCTAGTAAGGTTGCTAATTCTGGTTCGCGACCGTAAAGTTTTTCGGGGATTTGAAAGCGATCGCACAAATCTCTCTGCCCTAGTTTAAAAGAAGCGATTTCACCAGTTTTTTGCCACTGGGACAAACAAATTTCTAAGTCGTGCTTGAGTCCGAGGGCACTCTGATAGCGACCTTCGGCGTTCTTTGCCATCAATTTGCTGACAATATCGCAGATGGCCGCAGGAATGTTCTGGTTGAGGCGATTAACTGAGATCGGTTGCTTGGCAAGGTGGCAGTATATCAAATCCATTGGATCGTCAGAGACAAAGGGCAACTGTCCAGTTAGCAGTTCGTAGAATGAGACTCCTAGAGAGTAGAAATCTGTGCGGTAGTCAATGCCTCGATTCATTCGCCCGGTTTGTTCGGGAGATATGTAAGGTAAGGTGCCTTCGAGGAGATTAGGATTGTGAATTTCTTGGGTTTCGCGCGGTAGCAGAGAGGCGATACTGAAGTCAATTAGTTTAACTTGCTTGCTGACCGGGTTAATTAGAATATTGGCAGGTTTGAGGTCTTTGTGGATAACGCGGTGGCGAGCGAGTTCGTCTAGGGCGCTGGCAATTTGAATCGCAATGGGAAGAAATTCGTTAATGGGTAAACTTTCTAGAGGTTCGCTACTTGCTGCTGCTAGGGTGGCGAGATAGCCAGTTAAGGAAATTCCGCCAAAGTCTTCCATAATCAAGGCATAGTGGTTGTGGTACCTCTCTAGGCTGTAGATTTTGACTGTGCCGGGGATATCTAAGTTTTTAGCTATGACGTATTGGTTGCGAAAGTGAACCAGTTCGTTGAAGCTGGGAAAATCATTTCGCAGCAGTTTGATGGCGACAGGCTGCCCATCCCAAGAGCGCAGACCGCGATAAACTAAAGTTCGATTACCTGCGTATATTTGCTCAGCGATCTCGTATCCGAGAAGATAATTTTTGAGGTCAGCCATATTTATTCCTACTGCTCCTGTCGAAATTGAATATACTGAGATTGACTATCTACAAATACGTAAGTCAGATCAAATATTATTATGGTTGCTGTTCTTAATTCAAATCGTGTCGATTCTTCCTCACAAGCCAGAAATCCTCTGTAAATGAGCGTTGATATTATTTTTAATCTAGCAGATACTGTCAGTGATTTTGTCAAAGCGAAAGCTATTTGCCAAATGTGCGATCGTCGCTGCCAGAGCCATATTTGACTCACGGATTTGCTCCACGAGTTCCAGCACTAATTCTCCATCCAATTCCATCGCCGCTTGACGCAGAGCCGCTACCCACTCAGCAGGCATTTCTTTCCAAGTCTCAGCGGTTAGTTCCACTAGGGAGGTCTGCTCGTGGAGGAGGGAGGCTGGAACCTGCTCTTGCTCTTCATAAACGTAAACTACCCCTAAATATTGAGCAATTTTTTCAAATAGCACTGCTTCTTGAAATGGCTTGCTCAGAAAGTCATTGCAGCCGACTGAAAAGGCACCTTTGCGGTCTTCATCAAAGGCATTAGCAGTGAGGGCAATAATCACAGTTGCCTCACCCTTAAGCTTGGCTCTAATCTGTTTAGTTGCTTCATATCCGTCCATAACTGGCATCCGCAAATCCATTAACACTAAGTGCGGCTCCCAGCTTTCCCACAAATTAACAGCTTCTTGACCGTTAACTGCTTCGCACACTTCAAAACCTAACTGTGTGAGCAACTTAACGAGTAATAGGCGATTTTCCCACTGATCTTCAACCACCAAAATGCGGTATAAAGGTTGCCCGGGCGCTAAACCCATAACTCGCTGTATAGGCGGTTTAACTTGAACGTTAGCAGCATCGCCCTGGCTAATCGGAATATTAAATTTAAAAGTGGTTCCCTTGCCCACTTGAGTGCTTACAGCGATCTTTCCCCCCATCAATTGCACGAAATTTTGGCTAATAGCTAAGCCAAGACCAGTTCCTTTTTGAGAGTTGCGACCAGTTTGAGTTTGGACAAAGGGTTTAAACAAGATTTCTAGCTCATCTGGTGCGATGCCAGGGCCGGTATCTTGTATTTCAAATAATAAGGTTAACTGTTGGCTGTGGGCTGATGATTGTTGCGAGCGAATCTGCGAATTTTCCATTTGTTCCATTGGTTTTATTCGCAAAGTCACACAACCTGTGTGGGTAAATTTGATTGCGTTGTCCAGCAAGTTAATCAAAACTTGGCGCAATTTTACTTCGTCGGTTTTTATGTATTGGGGAATTCCATTTGCTTTTTCAAAACTTAGTTGTAGTTGCTTGGATGAGGCTTTGAGTTGCAGGATTTGTTGAATTTCATTGAGTATATGCTCCAACTCAAAAGTATTTTCATGCAGAGTTAGACGACCTGACTCAATTTTAGTCATTTCCAAAATAGCGTTGATGAGGCTGAGCAAATGTTCGCCGCTGCGAGCAATAATTCCTAAATTTGCCTGCTGCACTTGATTGACCGATGAGTCGCGGCTCATCATTTGAGTAAAGCCGAGAATCGCATTGAGAGGAGTCCGCAGTTCGTGGCTCATATTGGCTAAAAATTCGCTTTTGGCGCGGTTAGCTACTTCTGCTATATCTTTAGCTTCTTTTAGTTCGACGGTTCGTTCTTCAACGCGAATTTCTAATTTTTGTGCTTGTTCTCGTAGTTTTGTTTCTGATTCTTTGAGTTCTGATGTGCGTTCTTCAACTCGCTGTTCTAGGTCAGCATTAGTTTTTTCCAAAATGGTAAAAGATTCGCGCAACTGCTGTGCCATTTTGTTAAAATATTCCCCGAGAACTTCGAGTTCTTCTATACCTTTTACCTGCACATTTTTGTCTAACTCTCCAGTGGCGAGCGCCCTAGAAGCGTCTCTTAAATGTAAAATAGGTAGGGTAATCCAGCGTGCAGTCAATATTCCCAAAATAGTAGCTAGCGCTAAGGCTCCCAAACACAAAAAAATGGTGATCTGAGTATTGGCATTAATTTGATCCATGAAATCGCTTTCAGGCACTACTACCACAATTAACCAGTCCAAACCATTGTTATACTGAAAGGGCATGACTTGGACAAATTGCCGCTGACCGCCTAGGGAAAAATCTAACTGATTAGCGCTACTAATTTGATTGAGGTTGCCAAATTTTTCGTTTAAATGCTCTGCTGTTAGCCGAATTAAGTCATCTTCGCTATCTAAAGTATTTAAACGTTCCATCTTACCATTGCTGATAATAAATGGCTCTTTTACCGTTGAACTGGCTACTAAAAATCCAGAACGTTCCATAATGAATGTCTGTCCCGAACGACCGATTTTTAAGCTGTGCAGAAAGTCGCTAATAAACGAGAGGATAAAATTTGCAATTAATACGCCGCGCAGTTCGCCATTTTCTTCATAGACTGGGTGGGCGTAGGGGAGGGATAGGGTTTTCTGACCTGTAACTAATGGGAAAATTTCGTGCCATATTGGTTTGCCTAAGCGTACACTGTCTTTATACCAAGAACGGCTGAGTATGTTGTAGTTAGGGTTGATTTGTAATAGTTTTGTTTGATTGCCTTTGCTATCGGATTCGTAGAGATAAAGTTCATGCCGATGCTCCTTGGGTGCTATTTTAAGAAATACCTGACCATCCATTTGGCGTTCAACTGCAATGAACTCTCCGGTTTTGGTCGCAAAACCCATATTAGTCACAAAGTTAAATGCTTGAATTTGTTCCCAAAAATAGCGGTGTGCATTTGTGACTTCATCTGGATTTAAGTATCCCAGGCGCAGGGCATTGGCATTCAGTTGAGTGACGCGAGGGCCTGTGTCTAGGTAAGTTTTGAGTTGCTGTTCGATGCGGGCGGTAATTTCACTCCGCAACTGACTGGCAACTTGGTTAACTGCTTTTTGCCCGTTGCGTAAGGATAGCCAGCCTGTCAGACCTACGGCGGCAAAGATTTGCAGGACGAAAGGCAATACTAAAATCAGGCGCAGCGATACCTTTTTTTGAGAACGGTTTGATAAGAAAGTGGTTGCAGAGGTCTGTGACATTGATTGGTGTTAATCTTGAGGTAACGAGTTGGTTGGCTGAAAAATCTCAGTAGATTTAGTGAAATAATATTGAGGAAATAGATATTGAAAATAAATCTGTAATAGTTAGTGAAACTTTTGAGAAAGTAACTTGCTAAAACAAGTAATGCTACTTACGTTTTTTACCTAAGACCGTTATAATTATAGCTGACTAAAAATGCTGATGCGCCTTAACTTTTTCGCTAGCCTTTGTAAAAATTTTTATTTCTTAACAAGACAGCTAGCAATCATTTGTAATAGATTACCGCGTTTAGAGATATTTGTAGTAGTTTTTAACTTTACTTTACACGGCGGTACTAAAAAGTACAATTTTATCAAACTTACAGATCGACATCGATCTAATATACGTCTTAAAAAAGTGACCTCTCTCGTGCTAAAAACATGACACGCCAGACCGCTGAAAACGTTAAGGGCGGTCTAACTGACTATTACGTGAAGAAACCGGGTTTTTGCGTCCAGGACTGACTTATTGAGAATAGTGCAAGATGTGAGTTTAGTCGATCGGCAAAAAGTGGGGTGTGGCAACGGGTATTTGAAGCGTTAGCCGAAGATGCGGACAAGGAATACGCGATGATTGACTCCACCATAGTCCGCGCCCACTTTTCCCAGTGCGAGCCCAAAAAGGGGGATGCAGACACCGAAGCGATTGGACGTAGCACTCGTCGGGTTGAGTACCAACATCCATGCGGTGGTGGATGGGTTGGCCAATCCCATCGGCTTCGACCTCACCTCACATCTGGAACCACTTCCCCCTGGACAAATGGCCTTCGACAAACCCACAGGTTTCAAACCCCAGCGTCGGCTTTCTTGTTGTCTCGTCGGCTGGGTGAGTTTCATGGCTACTTTACTCAACCATATTCCGATTTATGTTCATCGTTGGAATTCTTTCGTGGGCACTCAACAGGATGAATTTTATGCCTATAACTCCTTCTAGCTGTAACAAGCTGACACCGGCCAGCCCCCACTCTCCCGATCTCTCCCGTTTTCCCGTTAAGCTTCTTTAAAGCACAGACCTTTGAGAATGAAGATTTGATGTAGATTTGGGCGATCGCGAATACCGGCTAACAACCGCTGTGATGATTTTGCTATGGTGGTCAAGATGGGTCGATCGGGCACAGCAGACAAAAGTGCAAAAATCTACAGTCCGCTAAGCGGTTCGCGCGATCGGACTTAGGTTTTAAGGATAAATTAGTTAATACACAATCCAACGTCGTTTACCAAAGGATTCAGCAAGCAATCCTCAAGGAGTAAAAATCATGGTTCAGATTCAAGAAATTTCTCAAGTATCGACTCTGCACGCACCTGCTGCACCCAATGGAATAGCGGCTACAGAATTGCGGCCTTGGGGTTCATTTACGACTCTAGAAGAAGGCCCCGGATATAAAATTAAGCGGATCGAAGTTAAGTCCGGACACCGCCTCAGCCTGCAAATGCACCACCACCGCAGCGAACACTGGATCGTGGTTTCTGGTACTGCCAAAGTTACTTGTGGCGAAACTGAACAAGTTCTGTTTACAAATCAGTCTACCTACGTTCCTCAGTGTATTTCTCACCGCCTGGAAAATCCGGGAGTTATCCCTCTGATTTTAATTGAGGTGCAGAATGGGGAATATCTCGGAGAAGATGATATTGTTCGCTTTCAAGACGATTATGCTCGTACTGAAAAGGCTAAGTAACTCAACTTGCTAAAAATATAGAGGTAAGGTGCACGGCAGAAGTGCGCCTTACATTCTGAGGGTGAGGTTCACGCCTCCGTCCGCACCCTAGATTTTCAAAACTCAACACTACTCCCAAATTACCAATTACCAATTACCAATTACCCATAATGATTCATCTGAGCAAAACAGCAGCAACAGAAGTAACGCGCCTTAAGTCGAAACATCCCAACCCCAAGGCTTTATTTCGTCTGGGCGTGGAATCGAGCGGCTGCTCGGGTTTGTCTTATACAATGGCATTTGACGATGCGCCAGCCCCAGAAGACGCTGTATGCGAGTCCGAGGGAATTGAAGTGGCGATCGACCCCCAGCACTTAAAATATCTCAATGAGCTCACCTTGGATTATTCAGAAGACTTGATGGGCGGAGGTTTCCGATTTCACAATCCCAATGCCGCCCAAAGCTGTAGCTGCGGCAACTCCTTTTCTGCCAAGGAATAACCAACCTGTAGGGTGCGTCAGTTGCAGATAATTCTCAAATTTAAAATCTCAAATCGATTGACGCACCTGACAAAATAAGAAATAGCCAATATGATTTAGAGTGCGTCAGTTGCAGATAATTTTCAAATTTAAAATCTCAAATTTAAAATCTCAAATTTAAAATTTAAAATCTAAAATCTAAAATCTAAAATCTAAAATCTAAAATCTAAAATCGTATGATGACACTCAAAGACTTAGAAAAAGTCCAAAAAACCTTCAAAGAAGCCGGTCAAGACTACCAAGTTGAACTAGAAAGCGGGAAAATTATCATTGTGGACCCGTCAGATATTGTATCTAGCGAAATAGGTGTAATTTTCAGTTGGCTGCTCGCCAATTGGGTTTATCCCCGACGTTTGGGTCGAGTTTTTGACTCCGCAGGTGGCTTTATTTTACCTGATGCTAACCTCACAACACCTGATGTTTCTTTTGTTCGGGCCGCACGTCTCAGGCAAAGTCCCCATTATTTCGGAGGATTAGTCCCAGACTTGGTAGTAGAAATTAAATCACAGAGCGATCGCATTAAACCGCTAGAAAAAAAGATTCATAATTTCCTAGAACTCGGAGCGCAAGTAGGAGTTTTGATCGATCCAGATGAAGAAACTGTAACAGTTTATCGTCAGGAAGGTGAACCGATTGTGTTGGGAAATGAAGATATTTTGACAGTCCCCGAACTTTTCCCTGGTTGGGAATTGCCAATTGCTGAACTTTGGCCGCCAATTTTTACTGAAGCAGAAACTAAATAGGGGACTAGGCGCTTGAAACCGATCCTGCACAAACGAAGTCTGCCTGCACAGACAAGCGAGATAAAGGGGGTATTTAAGTAGGATTTGGTATCAGTTAATTAGGACTTTAGTCCTTACTAAAAACCGATGATGAGCGAATACATTAGGATGAAAAAATTATGAGTCAACAAGCTTGTGCAGATTTTTTTGCAGCCGTTAGTAGCGATACCGCTTTGAAACAAGAGGTAGCTGCGGCCCTATCCCAAGCAAACCTAGAAGCCCTATATGGGAACAAATAAGACTGGGAGATATACAGCATGGAAGGCAGAGCGCTTACAGAACTCGAGCAGTTAACACGGCTGCAAGCAGAAGGAAGCGGCTTGGTGCTGGTGGGAGCAAAGCATGGGTAGAAGTTTACAGCAGAAGAAGCCGTCAATAAGCATCAAGAAATTATCGAAGAACATATGGCGGCTGCAATAGCGGAACTGAAGCGGGTGATGCGGAACTGAAGCGGTTGATATAGCAATCCTATTTGATTCGTGAAGATATCTCACCAAAGGCTGGTTTGTAGTGAGGACTAAAGTCCTCTTTTTAAGCTTTTAATCAAGCTGGCGTAGCGAGAATCATCCACTGCATTAACTGCTGCCACTCGGGAGATTGAGCTAATAAATCTGCATCGAATTCATTTCCCGCATCCTGCGAAAACTCCGCGAAAGCTTCCGCCCAATTAATTACTGTTTCCACAGGCAAATAAGGCGTATATTTCCAAGAACGCTGCAAAAACTCTACCATCTCAACAGAATGACCGGTGCGGTACAAATACCAAGCAATCCAAACTAAGGTACTGTACTTGATTTGCTTTTCCAACAAACGTATTTTATCGGGCAATTCGGGGCGGGCAAAAAAACTGTCCATGACTGCGGCCAGGGATTTAGCCTGCGGTAAACCTTTGTACATGGCGCTTTGTTCGTGCTGGCGGTAGCAAACAGTTACTTGCTGCAGCCACTCTGCTTCGCATCCCATTAAGGCTAAACGCAGCACTAAATCTGTATCTTCCGCCGGGGGAAATCGAGGATCGAATCCGCCGGCGCGTTCTAACCACTGACGGCGAAATACCATCGCGCTGGGTAATACAGGTTTCCACCTGAGCCACATTTCTAAGTCTAATGTAGGGACGTTTTGCCAGAGTTTGACATCTTTTAGCGGTTCGCCTTTACTGTTGACTAGACGCCAGCCGCTGTGGACTATTCCTAGATTTGGTCGTGCTGCAAATACAGCCATTTGTGCAGCTAATTTGTCTGGAAAGAAGTAGTCGTCAGCATCGAGAAAGGCGATGAATTCTCCTCGCGCTAGCTCGATACCGCGATTTCTGGCAATCGAAACTCCTTGATTTTGTTGGTAAAGGTAGCGAATTCGATCGCCATATTTCTCTAAAACTAATCTGGTATCGTCTCGGGAGCCGTCGTCTACTACGATAATTTCGCAGTTACCATAGGTTTGCTGGAGAACGCTATCTACGGCTTGGCCGACGTAAGCAGCGCAGTTGTAAGCCGGAATTACTACGCTCACCTGTGGGGTGCGATCGCTCATAATTAATATCAAGTCAGATGGATTATACTATTTTAGATTTTAGATTATTAGATTTTAGATTATTAGATTTTAGATTTGGGTATGATTGATGACGGTCAGGTTTGAAACACGAGCCTACTGTTGCATTCTTTTTTTGAACTGGTATTAGAATCAATACGCCCTAGGCAGATTTACGGAAATCCGGGCTTTGAAATCAAGAAAAATCATGCACCGAACCCTACAAGAGTTATTGGTCACATCCGGTTGCGTCTTTATTGTACAATACTCATCGGGTGCCCTGAAGACTGACGCACCCGATCGGCGATGCTGTTTGAGAATAATTTGGTTTCAAGAATTTGCCAAGGTAAGTTGCTGTGAATTCAGTAAATCATGGTGGCGATTTGCTAAAGGTTGGCGATCGCCTTTTACCTTCAAATACTTGTCAGCTACTTGCAAAACCTGTTCGGGATTAGCTGGCTTGCTCAAAAAATCGGAAGCACCTGTCAATTTGGCTCGCGTGCGGTCAATTATACTGTCTTGACCGGTCAAAAACACGATCGGAGTTTCCCGAAAAGCCGGTGTTTTTCGCAAAAAATTGCACAAAGCAAAGCCACTGGTTTTCGGCATCACCACGTCCATAAAAATTAAAGCAGGCTTGTTTTTGGCTAGAATGCCCACTCCCTGCATGGGGTCTTGAATTTTTAGGACTCGATACCCCTCTGGCAATAAAATTTCCTCTAAAAATTCGCATACTGTCGGACTGTCATCGATACAGGCAATCAAAGGGCGACCCGGTTGGGCGATCGCCGCAGCCCAGCGCCACTGTTCTATAGGCGACGGCAAGTCGGGTACTGTTCGGAAATTAACTAAACCTTGTTTCATGTAATTAACTAAAGCGCGAGTTGCCACTGTCACGCACTGCTTTTTCTTAAATGCAATATCCCAAAGAGTATTTTCGCCGTTAAATACGTTAGCCAAAGCGATCAAAGAATTAGAACTAAATCGATTTTCCTGCAACTGGGCCGATGCTTTTAAAAGTGGTGCTTGTTCTGGATCTACTAGCCACAAACCCATTGCTTTCCACTTCTGCCAAATTTGTTGTGTAGAATACAGAATTTTCTCTACTTCCGTTAAAGACATCAGCAAAGAAGAGGTAATTTTATAAAAATATTTTTGGGACGGACGCCACTCCCGGCGCAAACCCGATTGACCGATTAGAGCAAAGAACACTTCCGAAACGCTGCTATGGACGATCGCCTTAGCTTGTTCCAAACTCATTTCGCTGGCTGCTACCCCTCGCTGAAGCAGTTGATATTCCCACAGTTCCCCAGCATCAACGTCTCTGAGATCCACTTGAAAGTTTCGACAGTGTTGCCCGATCGCCCTATACCAGCGCCTCGATCTGTGCGATCCTCCTGTGGCATAAACCAAACTACCCTGAAAAAAGTAAAGTTGCCACTGTTGTTCCCCTTGTTCTAACAGCAGTTTCCCTGTGGCTTGTTTCTGGCTGAGTACAGCCAGAGTATGGGACAACATTTTGTATCCTATTGCAGTAGTAGACATATCAACTCGCATCCCCTGTACTCTGTTTGTACTATTATATAGCTGCCGAGTTGTGAAAGATAACAGTAATATTACTGAATTTGGCTTTATAACAACAACTAATTCGGCGCATTCAACCCTGTCAGGGAGTGATTCCCCTCGGGACTTTTAGCCCCGAGGATACAACGCCTCTTTGCACTATTAACTAATAACTAAAATCGCGGTTTTGACTGAGAACTAATTCCCCTCGCTATCTTTGGAAGGTACTGGATCGTAACCCCCCGGATGAAAAGGATGACAGCGCAAAATCCGCTTAACCGCCATCGAACCGCCGCGGGCAGCCCCAAATCTTTCTATTGCTTCGATCGCGTATTGCGAACAAGTTGGCTGAAATCTACAGGCGTTAGGCAGGTAAGGAGAAATCCCCATTTTGTAGCCTCTAATTAATCCAATCAACAATATTTTCACAATTTTTACCTCAGCACTAGATGAGATTAATAGCAAAATGTCGTCCCGTAGCCTCGATCGTAATTGTGCCAGTCAAGTCTCCCGATCGTGCGATCTCGCCTCAAATGCCTCCCAGACTTCCGCTAACATTTCCCGCGCCAATTATACCTGTTTTCTTTTTGCCTCTTGGATACCTAAAGCACAATTTGAGGAGATAATATGGTACTTGTCTCTGAGTTTGCTACTTGACCGATACCTAAAAAATTACCGTCTCGATCGTAAACCTGCAACGGATAGGGAGGTTGTGGTATTGGGTTGTCGGGGGGATTGTTCGTACTGTCTTCCTGTCCCCCTACGGGCGTTTCGGGAATTGGGAGGCGCTGTCCTTGAAACCAGCGTTTGGTATATTCAGGCGAAAGGACGATCGCCCCTAAATGTCCCAAAACTGCCGATGGCAAAATCGGACAGAATTTATTCTCCTGCAATTGCAGTTCTAATTGTTCAAAACTGAGACTTTCCTCGATCGAAAAACCGCTACTTTCGGTGCGAGTCAAACAAGCCAAAGTACCGCCTGCATTCAACAGTGCGCCCAAATCCCGCGCGATCGCCCGAATGTAAGTACCGGCCCCGCAGGCGATCGACAAATCCAATTCAGGAAAATCTCCCGATCGCCAATCCAAGATTTCCAGCCGAAAAACCTCAACTTTCCTAGCAGCAACTTCGACATTTTCGCCTTTTCTTGCTAACTCGTAAAGGCGTTTTCCTCCCACCTGCACCGCACTAAAACTCGGCGGAAATTGCTCGATTTTTCCTAGAAATGTTGGCAGTGCAGCTTGCACTTTTTCCAAACTCAAATCTGGTACCGGTCGAGAATGGATAATTTCTCCTTCTAAATCATCTGTAGCAGTAGTTAAGCCAAACCGAATCGTGCCTCGGTAAGCTTTATTGTGTTGCAGAAATTGCAGCAGTCTGGTTGCTTTGCCGAGGGCGATCGGCAAAACGCCAGTCACAGCAGGATCGAGGGTTCCTCCGTGTCCGACTCGCTGGAGTTTCAATAGCCGGCGCACTCGCCCCACACAGTCGTGAGAGGTAATGCCCGCAGGTTTGTTGAGATTGAGAAAACCGTCAGTAGTCATTAGGAAGAAGGAAGAGGGAAGAATGCAACGGGCAATGTATGGGATTTAACTGATACAAGGCAGCAAAAAAAATGAAGATAAAAAGTTTTGAGATTGCTTTATTTGGGAAGGCTAAAGCTAACATTACTCACAACGCGACAGCGGTTTTGAGTTAAAAAGTTCAACATTAAAAACTTAAAACTACAAAGTACCCGCCCGCCCAATTATCAATTCCCAATTCCCAATTATCCCTTAAAGAATAAAGTCTGCCTGACTGATAGAAGTGCGGGCAACTCCGAATAAAGTAGCGAGAGTTTCCTTGGTGTTTGTAAGCTGAATAATTGTACTCGGCGAAGTTCCGGTTCCAGCGGAAATGGTGAGTTCGCCAAAAGTAAGGCCGGCAGCCAAGCGAATTCGATCCGTACCATCAGTAAAATCTGTAATCACATCCCCGTCTGCCAAACGCCCGATCGCAAAAGTATCGTTTCCGGCGCCGCCAGTTAAAGTATCTATGCCGCGATCGCCCGATAAACAGTCATCGCCGATGCCACCAAACAGCGAGTCATCGCCGGCACCCCCAAAAAACGTGTCATTACCCGCGCCGCCCAACAAAGTATCGGTGTCTTGGTTGCCAAACAGCAAATCATTACCCTCGTCCCCCAGCATTGAGTCAGAACCTTTCCCGCCGTAGAAAGTATCGTCCCCCACGCCGCCCAACACGCTGTCGCGGCCGGCACCGCCGAACAGTATGTCATTGCCAGCGTCGCCCAGCAGTGAGTCATCGCCGTCGCCACCGTAGAGGGAATCGTTTCCCCCTAAGCCCAAAATGCTGTCAGGGCCACCCAAACCGAATATCAAGTCAGCGCCCGCACTACCCCTGAGGGAGTCCGGGCCGCTGGTGCCGCGAGTGCCGCCAGGTGTCCCTCCGGGACTGGTACCGCTGCTGGGGGTTGGGGTTGTGACGGGAATTGGCTGAACTGGCACTGCTGATGGCATGATTCTGAAGATGGGTATAAATTTGCCATTCTAACTTAGCTTAAAATCAGAAATTATAGAAAATAGCATGAAAACCCCGTGTCTTGAGACGGGGCAGCGGTCAAAAATCTTTTAGCAGCGTTGCTTTTCTGAGCATAAATTCAAGTCAGGTCTTTTGTTGAGAAATAATATCTGCGGTAACTTCTATTTCTGGTTAATGTTGTGGAGATGATGTTGCAGAGGGCGATCGCCTGTTAATTTTAGAAGCGATGAAAATGGCAATTGCTATTACTGCTGAAGTTGCCGGAACTGTGGCCCCGTTGTTTTGTGAAAAAAGGCAAACGGTGACAGCCGGACCAATTATAGTGACGGTTCAACCGAATTAAAGATACTTCCAATCCCCACAGTAAAAATCAATTCGCCCAAACAAAAAGCGCCCCTATTTCTAGGAGCGCTGTTTGTTCAATCAAAAGCTAAAACTTAGCCGTTGATAGAAGGAGCAACCATTGCTACTGGGGTGACTTCAGCAGCAGCCAAGTCGAGCGGGAAGTTGTGAGCATTGCGCTCGTGCATTACTTCCATACCCAAATTAGCGCGGTTGATGACATCAGCCCAAGTATTGATGACGCGACCTTGAGAGTCGATAATCGATTGGTTGAAGTTGAA
>NZ_JAUBSX010000097.1:0-24211 GCF_036704885.1 Microcoleus sp. F4-D5
TGCCGGAAGTGGACTAGCATTGATGCCTCGAATGGGGCCTCTTCTCTATATTCTTCCAGACCAATAAAATACTGTAAATATGGGTTTTCTTTAATTTGTTCTACTGTTTCACGCGGAGCTGATTCCTAATTTTTCTTTGATGATTAATGCTGCCAATGCCATTCTAAAGCTTTTGGCTGGGGCTCCCATGTCCGCTGAAAATAGCTCTGCGTATTCTCCTTCAAATTCTGACCACGGTATTAGCTCTGCCAGAATTACCCATCGATTCTGGGCTGATAATTTTCCCTCAAACGGAAGCTTAAACTCTCCCTGCTGGGGAGTCGTGTTGGAGGCGGGTCGGTACATAGTTTGTGACCTACTCCCTGATGGTGATGCAAGGTTTCTCGGTCATTTTACACCACCACCTTACACTTCCACAGGTTTTTCTGCGACGCAATCCCTCTGGTGTCTCCTTTTCGCTCTTATTCAGCAAGCCCGAATTAAGTCTTGTCCTGGAACTATTCCGGGTGCTGGTACACCGATTACCATTGCTCCACATTCATGACATTGACATTTGACTCGTTGATATTCCACCACTTCAATTGGTAAGGCTGCTAGACAGGCTACTTACTGCTTGCTATAACCAATCGGATCGCTTAATTCTCTACTACCACAATGCTCACAAGATTCAGGAGTGCTGATTTGATATCTATCTACTCGCCCAAACCCTTTTCGGGTTTTGCCGATATGTCCCAGCTGTCCTCCTGCTTTGCGTTTTGGTTGGGACTCTGACTCTTTTGAGTTGTCAAAAGCGGCTGTCTCTGATTTCTGTATCAGATCGCTTGATGGGGGTTTCGATGATGTTTTGCTATTGCTGGGCTGTCTCTCTTGGAGCTTTTCGAGCTGGAGTTGTAATTTTTCAATCAGCTTCTGTTGGGCGAGCACAATTTTGACCAGCTCCTCACGACTTAACTGGTCAACCATTTTTAATTTTAGTGCTGCTGATAACTCTGACTTTTCGCTCATCTGACTACATTACCATATTGTTCGGCTCTCTGCGGAACTATTTTTACCTGAATCCTTACGCAAGAATTACTTTTGCAGAGTAAATGGAAAGAATTAAATAATCTTAGTTATCAGTTTTATTCGCCTGCTGAATATAGAGAAATGTTAAAAGCTGTGGGATTTAGTACAAATAACGTAGATTTTTTTCATATACCTTAAAAGAGTGTAAGCTGTTGTGCATTTAAAACGCATATTGGTATAATATAACATAATGATATTCAGAAAAAGTGAATGCCTGCTAAAAATTTTCTAAGTTCCGAAACAAAGGAAACTATTCAACAAGTATTAAAAGAGCATGATCATCCAGACATTCGGCTTCATAGCCTTAATTTTTTTGTTACTAAATAACGGAAATACACAAGCTCAAACTGCTGAAGTAATTGGATGTTCTCTCAGAAAAGTAGCTTATTGGAGTATTCATGGTGATCCGGATCGATTAGAGAGTTTTAAAGATGATAGGATGAAGGGTAACTACCGAAAAGCTACAGAAGAATACATTGATTTACTTCTAGAGACAATTGAAGTAGAACCTGAGAAATATGGCTATGAATTCGGGAGATGGACAACAGCTAGACTTGCCATACATTTAAAAGAGAAGACAGGAATTGAGCTGAGTAGTACCCAAGTAAGGAGAATCTTAAAATCAAAAAAGTATGTTTACCTTTGGGCTAAATACAGCTTAAAGGATAAGCAAGATGCCGTAGAAAGGGGTTTATTTAAAGATAAATTAGATGAGTATTTAAAAATAGAAAAACAATCTCCAAACCTATTGCAGGTGTGGTTTTGGGACGAAAGTGGATTTAGCTTAAGAGTAATTAGAAGGAAAAACTGGTGTAAAAAGGGGACTCGAAGTAATAAAAGAGGAGACCGACGAAAAGGTCGTATTAATGTTATGGGTGGAGTGAGATACTCCGACAAAAAAAGATGGGTAGATTTTATGACATCTGGTAATTCTGCTAATTTTTATGCTGTGCTGAAAACTTTTTATGAAGATTTAAAATCCGAGTGGATATTGCAAGGAAATTTAGCAGAAGACTTTAAAGATAAGGGCTGTAAGTTTGTGATAATTTTGGACAACGCTAGTTTTCATAAAAAAGCAGAGACTTTGCAGAAAATAGCGTCAGAGATGCCGAATCTAATCATAGAGTTTTTGCCCAAGTATAGCCCTGACTATAACCTAGTTGAATTAGTATGGCATTCCGCAAAGGAATATGTTGCTAATAGATTATTTGAATCCATTGAAAAACTAGAATTACTGTTACATAAACTTTTAAATGAAGGAGAATTAATTATGAAATGGAACCGAAAGATCAAAAACAAAGGTAACTTAGTTAATGCAGTTTAGATGTCGAACAGCTTAGCAAAATATAAATAAAACAACGAATTGAAAAAGATTGGCTTTCTTTGAATTCTAGGATACCTCAAGAAATTTACGATATTTTTATTGAGGATTTAGCAAGTATTGATATGGAACGCAATCCTCCCAATCCGAGCGGTTTAATTGAAAGTGAAGCAGCATGGTTAGAAATTCAAGCAACTGCAATACCGTAACAAAAAAATATTTCTGTATTGTAGGCTACAATTAACCGCCACCTTAAAAAAGCAGACATATATTAACAAACTAAATGTACGGTGGCTCAGATGTTTGACGCTTATTGACAATAGATTTGAAGGTCTCCCGATCGCCATTCCCTACAACCCTTACCCTGCAAGTCTTGCTTTGAACCAGTTTTGATAAGACAACCCGATCGCCCTTCCCAATGCTTCCTTATCGATAAGGTCATCCGAAAAGATTTACTTATCATTCAAATTTAATAATTGTTTTATAATTTCCGGAAGAGTACGGTAAAGTTAATTATCAAGTCAAGGAAACGTGTGGCTCGCAAAAAGTGAGTTCACACAACTCGGTCGATCGAAATATCGATATTAATCAATCAAAACATTCAAATCAGCAGGGATAGTTTAAAGACTTATGCCAGCCATAAATCTTTTGCTACCTCCTGCAAACCACCGCTCAAAACAGTTCGCTCGCATTCGATTAGCGAACCGAAAAAAAGCGCCTTGATAAACTTCAGTGATGTCGTTACAGAAGATTATGAATTGCAGCGAGGCTAGGCTATGACAAGATTTTCCGATCAATTTTCCAGGCGTAAATTTATCGTCACAGCAGGTGCATCTGCCCTGGGTTCAATACTGCTCAAAGGCTGTTTGGGAAATCCCCCAGAACCCGGTGCAACTGCCGGTGCTGGCGGCGCAATACCAGCAGCTACCTCAGTAGTGGCTGTTGCCAACGAGAAAAGAGTCGAAGGAATTGAAAGCACTAAAATCACATTGGGATACATCCCGATCGTCGAAGCAGCACCTTTAATCATTGCCCAAGAAAAAGGCTTTTTTGCCAAATACGGCATGACCGAAGTTACAATTGCCAAGCAAGCAAACTGGGGTTCGGCAAGAGATAACGTAGAAATCGGATCTGCAGGCGGCGGCATTGACGGCGGCCAGTGGCAAATGCCGATGCCTTATCTAATTAGTAAAGGCCTGATTACCAAAAACAGCGTCCAAATCCCGATGTATGTTCTAGCCCAGTTGAACACCCATGGAAATGGAATTGCGATCGCGGCCAAACACCAAGGTAAAGGCATCGGGCTCAAACTAGATCGATCGGCCCAAGACTACATCAAAGGCCTCAAACAAGCAGGTACTCCCTTCAAAGCAGCCTACACCTTCCCCAAAGTCAACCAAGACTTGTGGATTCGCTACTGGCTGGCAGCTAACGGCATCAATCCCGATACAGATGTCGAACTGCTAACAGTACCGGCCGCCCAAACCGTGGCCAACATGAAAACCGGAAGCATGGACGGTTTCAGCACCGGCGACCCCTGGCCGCTGCGGATTGTCAAAGAAAACATCGGCTTCATGTCCGCCCTCACTTCCGAAATCTGGAAAGCACATCCAGAGGAATATCTAGCAATTCGCAGCGACTGGGTAGACCAACACCCCAAAGCCACCGAAGCCTTACTCGCAGGACTAATTGAGGCACAGCAGTGGTGCGACAAGCCCGAAAATCGAGCCGAATTAGTCGCCATTGTTTCTGGAAGAAATTTCTTTGACGTATCTCCCACAGTTTTGACGCCTCCTTATGAAGGCAAGTATGTCATGGGCGACGGCAAACCAGACATCAACGACTTCAACAGTAGTCCCCTGTACTGGAAAGACGCGATCGGCAACGTTTCCTATCCCTACAAGAGTCACGATTTGTGGTTCTTAACGGAAAGCGTGCGCTGGGGTTTCCTGCCGGCAACAACCTTGGCAGATTCTAAGACCATCATCGATAAAGTCAACCGAGAAGATATCTGGAAGAAAGCAGCTAAATTAGCCGGAGTTGCTGATGCTGACATTCCGAAAAGTACGTCTCGCGGCATTGAGAAGTTCTTTGATGGCAAAGAATTTAACCCGCAAAATCCAGAAGCTTACCTCAAGAGTTTGGCAATTAAAAAAGTGTGATGGGGTTTTAGCTTCGCATAATTTAGTCTCGAAAAAAACAGAAGAAACATAGGAGATTATCAAGATGGCTGTCAGCACAAATCGGAGAGGCGGAGTCGATGTCCAAGGAGCATTTGGCGAATTTTGGAAGAAGAATTCCTCAAATATCTTGCCGCCAATTTTGGGAGTAATTGGATTTCTGTTAGTTTGGCAGTTCCTGTCGAGTTTGGGAATTATCAAATTGCCCGGACCCCTCAGCGTTTGGACTGACGAACGGACGCGGATACTGTTGATGTATCCTTTCATGAACTCCAAAACCTACGGAGTCGGCTTATTTTGGCAGACTTTGGCTAGTTTGGAACGGGTGGCAAAAGGCTACACTCTCGCGGCTGCTGTGGGAATTAGCCTGGGAGTTGTTGTAGGTACGAATCCCTTCTTGAACAAGGCTTTAGATCCGATTTTCCAGTTTTTGCGGATGGTGGCGCCTTTGGCTTGGGTGCCGATCGCCCTGGCTGCACTGCAACAAAACGAACCTGCTGCTTTGTTCGTGATTTTTATCACTTCAGTTTGGCCGATTTTAATCAACACGGCTGAAGGTGTTCGCCAAATTCCCGACGATTACAACAACGTGGCGAAAGTGCTGCAACTTTCTCGTCGAGAATATTACATCAACATCTTGTTTCCGTCGGCGCTTCCTTATATCTTCACAGGATTGAGAATTGCGATCGGTTTGGCTTGGCTGGCGATTATTGCTGCAGAAATTGTGATGTCTGGGATTACGGGTATCGGCTTCTTTATTTGGAATGCTTACCAGCAAAACTACATCAGCGAAATTCTGTTAGCGGTGTTCTACATTGGGGCTGTTGGTTTGTTGCTCGATCGGCTGATGGCTTGGTTGCAGCAAAAGATTGCTCCCCCTCAAGGAAAGTAGCTAATTCGATAGGTTAACGGTTGACTGTTGACTGTTACAGGAATTACGAATGACGGTTGACTGTTACGATAATTACGAACTCCGAGGCTCATAAACCTGTTTTTTAAACTATTGTTGAGGGATTAAACAAAGTATTTTGATAAGTTTAAAAACCAGTTGTAGCCATCCAGTAATGTATTAACTGTTAGCTGTTGTATATCAACCCCGAACAGTCAACAGTCAACCCCTAACAGTCAACAGTTAACCCCGAACAGTCAACAGTCAACCGCGAACAGTCAACAGTTAACCGCGAACAGTCAACAGTCAAGAATCAATATCTAGCGAAACAACAAACCTACAAAAAAGGCAAGAAAATCATGTCTGTTTTGATTGCAGTAGAACAACTCGAAAAAGTTTTTAATTTATCAGACGGTGGCACATACATTGCTCTCAAAGGCATCGATCTGGAAATTAAAAAAGGCGAATTTATCTCATTAATAGGACACTCCGGCTGCGGCAAATCTACGCTGCTCAATATGGTGGCAGGTTTGGATATGCCGACATCCGGATTGGTGACAATTGAAGGGCAAAGAATCACCCAGCCCGGCCCCGATCGCATGGTAGTATTCCAAAACTATTCCCTGCTACCTTGGCGGACGGTCAGAGAAAACATTACCCTAGCCGTAGACTCGGTAATGAGCGGCTTACCCAAAGCCGAACGCCTCGAAATCATTCAAAAACACATCGATATGGTGGGCTTAACTCCCCACGCCGAAAAACAACCCGCACTGCTTTCGGGCGGACAAAAACAGCGCGTGGCGATCGCCCGTGCTCTGGCCCTGCGCCCCAAACTGTTACTCTTAGACGAACCCTTCGGCGCTTTGGATGCTTTGACTCGCGGCAACTTGCAAGAAAAGTTGATGGAAATTTGCCAAGAGTACGAAATCAGCGCCCTGATGGTAACGCACGATGTGGATGAGGCAGTGTTGCTGAGCGATCGCATCGTCATGCTCACCAACGGCCCAGAATCGAAGATTGGCGGCATTCTCGAAGTAGACATCCCCCGCCCCCGCAAACGGATGGAAGTAGTCTCGCACCCCAGCTACTACGCTCTACGTAGCGAAATGATTTACTTCCTCAACCAGCAGAAGCGCGTCAAAAAACTGCGGGCGCGGAAAGTACCCGCGATCGCCCGCCACGGCCTGGAAAAAGTCAACCTCGAACTCGGCTTTATTCCCCTGGCAGCCTGTGCTCCCCTCGCTGTCGCCAAAGAAAAAGGCTTTTTTGCCAAGCACGGCCTCGATGAAGTCCACCTCGTGCGGGAAACAAGCTGGCGCGGCATCGTAGACGGCATCGCCGCAGGTTACTTAGACGCAGCTCAAATGCCCTCTGGGATGGCGGTGTGGTTGAGCTTGGGGGGCCACCAAGAGAAGCCGATTCCGACAGTTACAGCCCTCACCATGAGCCGCAACGGCAACGGAATTACCCTCGCGAGGCGCTTTTACGACCAAGGGATCTACACTCTGGCAGACTTTAAAAAAATGCTCCAGAGAACGCCCGCGCAAACGCACCGTATGGGCATCGTTCACCCTTCTTCGATGCACAACCTGTTGCTGCGTTACTGGCTGGCTTCCGGCGGCATTGACCCGGATCGCGATGTGTTGCTGAAAAATATCCCACCGGCTCAGATGATCGTTGACTTGCAGGGCGGCACTATTGACGGTTTCTGCGTCGGCGAACCTTGGAACTTGCGGGCCTCAATGGAAGGAGTCGGCTTTACGGTGGCGACAGATTTGGAACTGTGGCCCGGACACCCCGCGAAAATTCTCGGAGTTCGGGAAGACTGGGCAAATGCTTATCCCAACACTCACATTGCTCTAGTCAAAGCTTTGCTCGAAGCTTGCCACTATTGCGCCGATCCAAATCACGCCCAAGAGGTTTCGGAAATTGTCGCGGGAAGGGAGTACGTCGCCACCGACAAGAGTTACATCCAACTCGGCGACCCGAACTCTTTTGCTTGCAACCTCGATACTCCGATGCGGGAATACGCCCACCACTTGTTTTCTGGAGAGGGGGTGAATCGCCCTAGCCGCACCGAACAACTCTGGCACATGGTGCAGATGGCGCGCTGGGGCGATACCGTGTTCCCGCGCAACTGGGTGGAAATTCTGGAACGAGTGGTGCGAGTCGGTGCGTTCAGCACGGCGGCGCGAGAGCTGGGGATGGCTGATATTAATTACACTCGCGGTTCTCTCAGCTTGTTTGACGGCTCGGTGTTTAATGCTGACGATCCGATCGGCTATCTCAACAATCTGGCGATTAAACGCGATTTCACGATGGCGGAAGTTGTACTCGATTCCGGCCGCAGAGCTGCTTAAAGCGGTTTTTAGTTAGATAAAAACAGGGTAATTGCTAATTGTTAGTTGTTGGTTTTTAGTTGTTAATTGTTAACTGCTAATTGTTAACTGCTAATTGCTAATTAGTAATTCCCTCTTCCTTCTTCCCTCTTGCCTCTTCCTTCTTTCTTTCTTTGCGAATCACCCACTCACAATTTCCTAAACCCATGCTCAACAACACTAAAAACCAGACGGACACCAAAACTCAAATCCAGCGGGGAAAAGGCCGCCACCAACCTTTTTTGGTGATGGACAATGTTTATAAAGTATATCCAAACGGTTACAGGGCTTTAGAAAACGTCAATCTGAATGTAGCTGAGGGAGAGTTTATTGCTCTGATCGGACACTCGGGCTGCGGCAAATCAACACTGTTAAATATGGTGTCGGGTTTTAGCCATCCCAGCCAGGGCACCGTGACGATTAACGGGCAGCGGATTACGAAGCCGGGCCCCGATCGCATGGTGGTGTTTCAGGGTTACGCTTTGTTGCCTTGGCGGACGGTGTTTGAAAATGTTTATTTGGCGGTTAATTCTGTATTTCCGAATAAGTCGAAGGTCGAAAAAAATGCGATCGTCAAAGAGCATTTGGCTATGGTGGGATTGACAGAAGCTGCTGAGAAAAGACCGCCGCAAATTTCGGGGGGGATGAAGCAGCGGGTTTCGATCGCCCGCGCTTTGGCAATTCGCCCGAAAGTGCTGATTTTAGACGAACCTTTTGGTGCTCTGGACGCAATTACTAAGGAAGAATTGCAGGAAGAATTGCTGAAAATCTGGAACGATCACCGCTGTACGGTGTTGATGATTACTCACGATATTGACGAAGCGCTGTTTTTGGCAGATCGACTGGTAATGATGACTAACGGCCCGTCGGCGACAATTGGCGAGGTTCTGGAGATTCCTTTTCCGCGTCCGCGCGATCGGGTTCAAATGATGGAAGATCCGGAATACTACAATTTGCGGAACTACGCCCTAGATTTCCTGTTCCGCCGCTTTGCACACGATCACGATGCCTAATCGGTTGGGAAATCAAAGTTAAAGGGGAGAATATGAGGCTTCTCGAACAATTTTAATTCTTGTGGGAAGTAGGTTTTAGGCATCTTCCCTGGCCTTGACTGACTTTTTTCGTAAAAGTCTATTGACAAGTTGAAGCCCCAGTGTTGCCCGATTTCAGGGGAACAGCGCTGCGGGCGCAATTTTCCCGATCCGGTTGGGTAAACTGAAGCTTAATGGTGGGCGATAAGTTTTTTCAGACGTTCGGATCTTTTTCCGATATTTTACGTCTACCAGCGAAGAGACCCGATTGCCTAGCTGTCGGTAAGCTGGCATGAACTGAGCTCACCTTCGATCGAGGGTGGGCTTCTTCTTCATGTTATTAACAGTTTTTGGGCGATCGGTGGTTGGTGCATTCCACCCTTGGAACTGGCACACTGCGGGAACGTTTATCGGTGTTTCATGGATTAAGGCTTTTGTCAATATAGCGGTTTTCAGTTGAGTGAAGTACAGACGAGCGGGTAGGAAAACGGTCGATCCTAAGTCCGGCGCGGGGATCTGTGACTTTTAACAATTGGTATCAGACTGATGATTGTAGCAAGACTTTTTTAAATTGGTATTACTCAGCTTTGCACGGAAAACTCCTCTGGGTCAATATCCCAATTTACCCAGCGAATTGCTTCGAGAGCCGATCGCACATCAGGCGGCACGCGCAAAGCGTGAATGTGTCCCGTGCTCGGACAAGTCATTTTTAACAAATAAACTGGCTTTGCATTACCCTCGTTATCAAAATCATCGTCAAAATCGATGCTTAATAAAGTGTATTCCTGCCAACTATCTAATTCTGTCACCTCTAATTCTTGAATTATGCGATCGTAAGTAATTCCCTGAATTAATGCCCGCCGAACTTCCGCATTCTTTTCCTTCAAGACCCACTTAGACTGCCACTGGTTCGGGTGCAGCCTACCGTACCATTCGGGCAAGATAACGCCGTGATAGGCGTAAATCGAAACACCGTCAGCAAACCGTACCGCTGGTGTTCCTGCGGCGTGCAAGCGGTGGTTGCTGTCAACGGAAAGTACGATCGGCTTGGAGCAGACAATGCAAACTTTGTCATAGGGATAAATCAAGCCGCAATCCCGGACAATCGATTGAAAAACTATCTAATTTCTGCCGTAGGAATGAGGTAAATTTAGAACAGAAATGCAAAAATCTAACAAACTTCCATAAGCAGCCAATAATTCGGGCTGAATGCAATTATCGATTTGTTTTCCTAGTGTCAGCCAGTGAATTTTTCTGCCAGTACCGCTAAATTGTTGTGACAATTTGTTTGATGTTTTTCCAGTTAAATCCTCCTCTTGCGGCCCCCAGAGTTGACTTTGTAGTTCAGTGTAAAGTTGATGTTCTAGTTGACTTTGCAGTTGTCTTTCCAGTTGGCTTTCAAGTTCGCTGCGTAGATAACTCCGCAGTTGTTTTTCAAATTCGCCGCGCAGTTTGCTTTCTAATTGACTCCGCAGTAGGCTCCTCGGATGGTCAATTTGACTGACGATTATATCGGCAGCTTCGTAGGGGCGATCGACAAAAATGATTTCTGGTGCTTTTTTGCCGATCGCACTGTAAGCCGATTTAACTGTTTCCGCAGCTTGCAAGCGATTTATGGGGCCTGTGGAAAGCGCGATCGCTCTCCACTTTTCCCGATAAACTGGAATCAAAGCTGCTTGTTCTGGCGTTAGTTTTTTAACCTTAGTCTGCGACATACCGCCAGCCTTGCGGTTCGTATTCGCGCTGAATTCGCACCATCCAATTACCTTCGGGAATTGCGATCGCACGGTGTTCTTCGTGACTCAATAAAGCTGTCGGAGAAAGCACCCGCAAGTACAGAGTGCCGTCTTTTTCGTACAGTTCAGCTTGTCCTTCAATAATCTGGTGAGAATGTCCGGTGACTTCACCTTCGGCAAGAGTTAGGTGAGGTTTTTTTTCTCCTTCGATTTGCTGTACGGGGGTGAGAATTACGTCCCCTTGTCGGATGGGCTGCATAGGTTTTTTCTAAATATTGTTTGCTAGTGTCGGTCGATCGAGCTTTCCTACCGCCACTCTATGCTACAAATGTAATACACGCTTGTCAAGAGCCACAAACCAAACTCCATAACTCTTGGCTGCACTTACAGGCGTTATCTTGGAGCGTGAAAGTGCGATCGTCGGAAACAGGAATGCTATAATAGACGCGAGTTTCGAGAAAGTCGCCTATCAAGGGCAGGTTTATAGATATTGTCGATGTCAATTAAAAGTTGTTGGTGAAACCCGGTCCTTATAGGAGTGGGTTTGCTCGTTATCAGGCTCTGCCCGGTAACGGATATATAGAGGCTCTGCCTTTACAGAAAAAAACATCACAAACCGAAAATCTCTTTCAACAACAACAGCACCCAGCCATATGTACCGAGTGATTTCCTCTTTTTTCAACTTCGATTCGGAGTTGCAATATATCCTGAGATTCACTTGCATTGCTCCCCTCTAATTAGTTGAGGAAGTATCAGCTTTGTTGGTGGGTGCTGTTATTGGTTTTTAATGAGACAGATTTGAGATTAAACAGCGTTTTACTCCTTAGATTTTATTGTGAACTTCGCTGTGGGATTTTGATGTGGTATCTGTCAGAGAAGCTTTTTGTTCGCTTCATATTATTAATTTAGCACCTTCTTCTAGAAGCACAAGTACCTGCAACTAAACTTTACATTTTTAGAAGTAAGGGCGGATAATTATGAAGTTAAATCAAGCATAGAGCTTTCTAGCTGCTCAGCCAAAACAGTAGAGTTCGGCTGTGCTTGCTGTTGCGACAAACAGGCATAATGTGTGCATGAAAACAACCAAACTCATCAAAATGTGCGCCTTATCACTCAGCATCTTTATGCTGTGCAGCAGTGCAGCGGCTGCTTCAACGACGGCGAACCCTCAACCTCCGCAAACTTACACTAACCAAGAGATTCTGCAACAGTTGGTAAAGGCAAAAGTCGTGTATCTGGGAGAAACCCACGATAGCGCGGAAGACCACCAAGCTCAACTGGCGATTATCCGAGAAATGCAGCGGCAAAATCGGAAAATTGCGATCGCCCTAGAAATGTTTCAGCGTCCCTTTCAAAGCGCGATCGACAACTACTTAGCAGGTAAACTCACAGAAGAGCAATTAGTCGAGCAAACAGAGTACGAGCGCAGGTGGCGTTTTCCCTGGGAATATTACGCCCCCATTTTGCGGTTTTCCAAAGAAAATCAACTACCAGTCATCGCCTTAAATACACCGTCCGAAGTAACGAGAAAAGTTGCCTCTCAAGGTTTAGAAAGCCTGACAGCAGAGGAAAAAAAGCACATTCCGCCAATATCCGAAATTCGCACCGACAACGCCGAATACCGGCAACTGCTGCTAGAAGTTTACCAGCAACACCAAAAGGCAGAACAGGGAAATAGTAAGGCTTTTGAAAGATTTTTGCAAGCCCAAGTTTTGTGGGACGAAACTATGGCTGAAAAAATAGCTGAATTTGTCAAAGCCAACCCCGACTATCAAGTTGTCGTGTTGGCGGGAAAAGGGCACATTATTTACGGTTACGGCATTCCCAGCCGCGTCGAGAGGCGTTTGGGAGTCGGGAATGTCAAAGTGCGATCTGTCTTATTTGATTCCACTGACAATCCTCCTTTGTCCGCAGATAAACCAATTGCTGACTTTGTTTGGAAGCATTCAGAATAGGCGAGCAAAAATTGACAATATGACCTCAGCAGGGTAAGAAACCCGGTTTCTCGCCCAAATATGAGGTTTTACCGCTAGATATGTACTCATAAACCGGGTTTTTGGTAGACCGCGCGTAAGTTTTGTTAACAATTGATAGCTAGTTGGCAAGCAACCACAAATGGTACTAAAACCGCATCACCCGATCGGCTAAAATTCAATAGCCCGATCGACCTAAAAGAAAACCACCCGATCGCAGATTACCAGAAATAGATTAGAGCAGGCATACTTGAGTCATCGGTCATCGGTCGGTTATATTTGCAACAAACCGCGCGGCAGGCGCGGGATACTCCTCCGTCACGCCTGCCGGGTCTTTTTATCAAAAACCTGAGACGGTTTATTAAGAATTATTTTGATAAGTTTTTCAGTCAACCAAATCATTTAATTGACCATTCATTTTTATTTGTAAAAAATAATTTGTTTAACTGATATATCCAAGGAAGGGAGACAGCGCTCGCTTGGAATGCTAAACTAAGCGCAGAAAATGTCAAGCTCACCTTGCCAAACTATCAAGAACTACCCGTGACAAATACACCAAAAATTCTCGCATTTGCCGGAAGTACCCGCCAAGCATCCTACAACAAAATGCTGGTAAAAATAGCTGCGACAGGCGCTAGATTAGCAGGGACAGAAGTAACCTATGTAGATTTGCGAGATTTGCCCATGCCGCTGTTCGACGAAGATTTGGAAGCAAATGAAGGACTTCCCGAAAATGCTCGCAAATTCAAGGAGTTGATGATAGCCCATCAGGGACTTTTGATAGCTTCCCCGGAATACAACAGTTCAATTACCGCAGTTTTGAAAAATGCGATCGACTGGGCCTCTCGCCCGCAGCCTGGGGAACCGGGGCTGGTAGCTTTCAACGGTAAAGTAGCAGCAATTATGAGCGCTTCTCCCGGAGGTTTGGGAGGTTTGCGGGGGCTGGCTAATTTGCGATCGCTTTTGGAGAATATTAACGTGATGGTGATTCCCGATCAAAAAGCGATTTCCAAAGCCTTTGAGGCATTTAATCCTGACGGGACACTGAAAGATTCCAAGCAACAAGAGGCTGTAGAGCATCTCGGTGCTAAGCTGGCTGGAATTTTAGTAAAATTAAGCGCGTGAAGCCATTAGCTACAGCCCGAGTCTAGGGTAAATATCATACAAATTTGCGATCGCCTCCAATCATGCAACTATCAAAAGTTGCATGAGCATTTTGGTTTAAAACAAATTCAGGTGCGATCGCAAATCACCCCATTTTTTTCTTCTTCCAAGCCTCCACAAACGGCAAAAACACCGACACCAACTCCTGCCGGTTCACCACCAAAGTAGGATAAGAAACCCTCCCGTAATTCTTCCCCACTTCCAGCGGAAAAATAGCCTGGGACTCCAGCGGCAGCCAAACCGCACCCGCCGCCTTCAGAATTACCCAACTCCCCGCAATATCCCAAATTTTCGGAGTTGCTTCCACCCCTCCCAACACCGCACCCGAAGCCACAGTCAAAAAATTGTAACTAGCCATACCCAACATCCGAACTTTACTCGGAAGATCGGGCCCCATTCCCACACTCCGGGAACACAAATTAAAAAAATGATTCCCGCTGATTCGATCGGCACTCGGACGAATTGGCTGCCCGTTTAAAAACGCACCTTGAGGCATATTGTCAAACAAGCCGCCCGCCAAATCAGGTGCATAAAAACCGTGAAAAGACTGATTAATTGGCGGCAAATGCACGCAGCCAAAAACCGGAGTTCCGCGATACAACAAACCCAAAGAAATACCCCAAATCGGAATTCCCCTAGCAAAATTAGTTGTAGCATCCAAAGGATCGACAACCCAACACCATTCAGTATCGGGGAAAACCTGTTCGCCTTCCTCACTTAAAATTCCGTGAGTGGGAAAAGTAGAGGCGATCGCACTTCTAATTTCCGCATCAGCCCAATTATCGGATTTCGTTACCAAACTCCCGTCATCCTTCTCATCCGCTTGCACGGAACCGAAATCTTGCAACAACTGCTGTCCGACTCTCTCGACAGTAACCCGTGCAAAACTTAAAATAGAATCCCAAAAATTAGTCATTAGTTATTCGTTATTCGTTATTCGTTATTGATTATTGGAACTAACAAATGACACAGCCCAACTGACAACTGACACCTGCTTTCCTGACAACATATCAGTCTAATTCATTTTCAAGAATAGTGGCGATCGCACTTTTAGCATTATCCTGAAACTCCCGAACATCCACCCTACTCAACAGCCAAACAGCCAGAATCATACCCGCCGCCGGCACAGCAAACACCAACCCGTAAGCCAACATCGGCACCCCAAACAAACTCCTGCCAAAATCCAAAATAGCACCGCCGCTAACCGTCGCCACACCCCGCGCCATCGCCTGCGACAAACCCCAAGCACCAATAAAAGTCCCAGCAGTTTCTGCAGCAGTCAAATCCAACATCAAACTCAATGCACCAGTCGTCGCAATACCCGAAGCTAAACCAAACAACATTAAAGCCGACTTAAACACAATTGGATTACCCGTAAATCCAGATAAAATAATCAAACCCAAACAAGCCGCCACCGACAAACAGCCCAACCTAATTGTATTTTGCTTGCCGATGCGCGGTACAATGAAAAAACCAGTTGTACTCAAACCGATCAGAGTACCAGTACCGTAAATAGCATTCAACCGCGTAGTTTCCGAAATCGGCATCTTAAAAATTTCCCCGCCGTAAGGTTCCAAAACCGCATCCTGCATAAACAAGCAAATTGTCATAATCAGCAGGAAAGTAAAAAACAAACCAGTTTGGCGGCTAGCAGTCAAAATCCGCAGCGCACTTCCCAGAGTAATTTTATCTTCTCGATTCACTGCGCTCGATCGCACCCCGTACCGCGAATACTTTTTCTCAACCCCAAAAGTCGAAATCCCCACCAACAGCAAAACCAGCGCCGGCACCTTCACAAACAAACCGTTAATCGAACCCTGCAACACTTCCCGCGACACATCGCCATCAATTTGCTTCAGCAAACCGCTGCTAACAATCGCCCCGATAATAATACCAACCATCAGCATCGACCACACCACACCCACCAACTTCGATCGGTCCTCCTCATCCGAAACATCCACCAACAAAGCAGCAAAAGGAGTCGAACTCGAACAAATAGCAATACCGTAAAGCGCAAAAATCAAACCCAACAAACCCACCCAACCGTAAGTAGGAGTCGTCCACCCCACAGCCTCCAAACTGCCGCCCAAGCCCCACATCACCTGCACCGCCAAAAAAGCAGAAATCACAAACAAAACGCTTCCTACCCACACGTAACCCGTGCGGTGATGGCCAAACAAAGGCTTTGCATCAGACATTTGCCCGAACCACACCCTAGCCGGCGCGACAAACTGGTGCATCGCCAGCGTACCCGCCACCACAGTAGCCGGAATCGCCAACTCCTTAATCATCACGCGATTGAGCACCCCCAGCGTCAAAATCGACATCATGCCCAATCCCATCTGAAACAAACCCAACCGGAACATAGTCGCGAGGGAAACTCTCTTGATAGCAGGAGTCGCGGAATCTGTTAATCTTGAATCTGGAAAACGGTCGATCGACATAACTATTCAAATAAACACAGCATCAGCATTTATAGTAACTGAGATATCGCCACCAGCCGCGTTTCCTCCCCCGGCTAGAAGCTCGATCGCGACTATTTATAGAAAAATAATAGACAATAGAGAATTGTGGATTTACCAACCGTGACAACCATTACCCTAGGAAAAAATGGCCCAGCCGTCATTCCCCTGTGCGTCGGAACTTGGGCTTGGGGCGACAAACTATTTTGGAACTACGGCAGCAACTACGGCGCCGCCGAAGTCGAAGCAGCATTCAAAACATCCCTAGACAGCGGAGTCAACTTTTTCGACACAGCCGAAGTCTACGGTAACGGCTTGTCAGAAGAATTGCTGGGACAGTTTATCAAAAAAACCAGCCAATCCGTGCAAATAGCCACCAAATTCGGTCCCGTACCTTGGCGGATTACAGGAAAATCTGTTTCCGACGCTTTGAGTGCCAGCTTAAAACGCTTGCAAGTAGAACAAATAACCCTCTACCAAGTACACTGGCCGTTCACTTTTTTACTCAGTCAAGAAACCCTGATGAACGCCTTAGCCGACGAAGTAAAACAAGGCAGAATTCAAGCAGTAGGAGTCAGCAACTATTCAGTAGAACAGATGCGCCAAGCCCACAAAATACTAGCAGCCAGAGGCGTTCCCCTAGCAACAAATCAAGTCCGGTACTCCTTGCTGTCGCGGCAAGTAGAAAAACAAGGAATTGTTAGTGCAGCCCGCGAATTGGGAGTCAAAATTTTAGCTTACAGCCCCTTAGCCCAAGGATTGCTGACCGACAAATACACAGCCCAAGAACAACCTACAGGAGCCCGCAAAATGGACTCCCGCTTCAGCAAAAACGGCCTCGAAAAAATCGAATTAGTCATGTCCACCCTGCGGAAAATGGGCAAAAAACGCGATCGCACCCCCGCTCAAGTTGCCCTAAACTGGTTGATATGCCAAAACGGAGTCATCCCAATTCCCGGCGCCAAAACCGCCAAACAAGCCCAAGAAAATGCAGGCGCTTTAGGTTGGAATTTGAGCCAAGATGAAGTCAACCAACTAGAATTAATGACTCGTCCCTGGCGAGAATAAATTTGTTAATTGTTGACAGTGTTCGCCGTAGGTTGGGTTTTACTTCGGTCTACCCAACCTACAGTTCACTTCCTTCTTCCTTCTTCCTTCTTCCTTCTTCCTTCAATTATGAAAATCTTAACTGACTGGGGCTTCACCCGCGAAGGCTGGCGCAACAACAGCCGCGGCGAATATTTAGTTTTGCTTCAAGGAGCATTGCTCACAGGATTTGTAATCTTACCAGTTTATCAACTGCCAGGATTAAAAATGCAATCAACTCAATTGCTTTATATTACCTGGTTTCTAGCCGGTCTTCTAGGCTTAAGCGGATTAATTTTCATCATCAAAGGATTGATAGACTTAGGAAAAAACCTCACACCTTTACCGTATCCTATAGAAAACGGAGAATTAGTCCAAACAGGCATTTACGGAATAGTGCGGCATCCATTATACAGCGGCTTAATTTTAGCCGCCCTCGGCTGGACACTTTTTCAAATGAGCATATCCCACTTAATAGCCAGCGCAATATTAATAATATTTTTCGACATCAAAGCCAACCGAGAAGAAACCTGGTTAACCGAAAAATATCCAGACTATGAAAAATACAGCCAGCGAGTAAAAAAAATAATTCCCGGCATCTATTAACAGGAATAAAGCAGAAAATTATTCATGCTTTGTCCCGTCAGGCATAATCGCCCCTTTTAAATTCGCTCCTGCCAACTTGCTACTAAGCAGCAAAGCGTTCCTCAAATTAGCACCCTTTAAATTAGCCTCTTCCAGGTTTGCCATCCACAGATTCGCACCCTCCAAATTAGCACCCTCCAAGTTAGCCTTAACCATAAAAGTCCCTTTCATGAAAGCACCTTTTAAATTGGCATTTTTCAAGTTACTAGCTCCCAAATAAGCATCCTCTAGAAAGGCATTTTCTAGATTGCTACCCTCTAAATTCGCCCCTACCAAATTGGCGCTTAGCAGGTATACTCCCCGCAAATTTGCTTGTTTTAAATTAGCATTTACCAGATTGGCACTCCACAAATTGGCATCTTTCAGGTTGGCTTTTTCTAAATTGACGCCTTCCAGAAAAACTTCGCTCAAATTAGCGCCTGAGAGATTGCAGTCCAGACATTCTCTCGCTACAAGCAAATGTCGGACTCCATGCTTAACTGAGGAAATGTTGGCTGCAAAAATTATCAAACCTGTAGCTGTTAAGGCAAAAATACTAAAAGTTGCCAGCCCGATCGCACTTACAATTTTCCTTTGTCCCGCGCCCCGAAACATCCGCTTGCAGCCCCTAAAAATATTTCGATTATTGTTCGTATTTATAACCTAGTTCCTTCCTTCTCCGACCCCTATGAAAAAACAGTTAAAATTTAAATTACTCGCGATAGCTCTTATCTCCATCATAGCAACAATCGGTATCGGGTGCGATCGCCTTTTCAAAAAACCCTTTCAACTTCCCGCCTCAGCCAAACAAGAACCCTGGCCAATTCAAACAGGCCTCCGATCGGCCATCGTCCGCGAAAATATACCAACAGTCAACCGCGTAGTCTTAGTACCCGACGAAGCCACATTCTTAGCAGCAATCCAAAAATGGAATCTCAAATGCAACTGGCCTATTCTCATCGAAGATAAAAAATATGCGCCCATGTTTTTGCAGCGCTTTCAACCCGAAGAAATAGTCCGTTTGCCAAGCATCAAACAGCAACTGCCAAAAAATCAAAAACTCCAACAATTAATGCTCAACAGCGCAGCAGCGGCCTGGAATGCCACCAATACTCAAACCTTAAAAGCAAAATGGAAGCAACTCGGCTGGGAACCCCCAGGAGTAGTAATCACATCAGAAAACGACCCGGCACGCTCAGCAGCAGTTGCCTTAGCAGCCGCTCACGGCGAACCTTTAGTATTTCTAGAAGGCAACTTCGGCAAACCCAACGATACCCTCAATAACACACAGTGGAAAACTCTGCAAACAGCAGTTACAAAAGCCGTCGAATCAACGGGATATTTTTACTCTCAACTCGGAGACGCGATCGACACAATAACTATTGTACGCCAACTAGGCGTAAAATATCAATCCCCTCAAAACAAAGACGAACAATTAGCTGTTACCGACGGTTTGGGACGACACCCGAACGGCGAACGTTGGGGGGCTGTCGGCTGGATTTACGGCTCCGAAGTGCGATCGATCTATCAAGCCATGTGCGCCTTATTTCTCGATACCGAAACCGCCATGCTTTATGACAGTTACCCCAAGGAAGGAAATTGGGGAAAATATGAAATGGAGGCCGCCGCTAGCGGACTAAAAACCATAGATGTTAATGTCGAAATAGTGCAGCAACCAGAATCTAGCTTGGAAAAGTGGCGGAGTTTAGCCTCAAAACCGTGGACATTTGACTTAATATTAATGAATTCCAAAGGCTATCCAAAATCATTCCAAGTCGGCAACGGCGACGCTTCTGTCGAGGACATACCCAAACTTCAATTTCCCGCAGCAATCCACATGATCCACAGTTGGTCAGCAGCAGCGCCAGATGACAAAAACACCGTTGCCGGAAGGTGGCTAGAAAATGGTGCTTACGCATATATTGGCAGCGTCAATGAACCGCTTTTATCTGCATTTATTCCACCTAAATTAATGGTCGATCGCCTGAAGCGACGCGCACCCTTTTTAATCGCAGCACGCCAGTTAGAATCCCCTCCCTGGAAAGTCGCCACCATCGGCGATCCGCTAATGCCGATCGCCAAACCCAGACCAAGAATCCCGCCCAGTCAACAACCGATGCGATCTTGTGCGCGATCGATTGGAGATTGGAGATTGGAGATTGGAGATTGGAGATTGGAGATTTGTGGTTTTAAGGTAAAATCTCAAATCTCCAATTATTTAATCTGAATGTTGTTTTTCACTGAGTTATATGATATTAACAGTTCACTGATGCGATCGCCCTAAGCGCCAACACTGTAAATATACTTAATTAGCATTATCGCAAAAGTCTATCTAAGTTTGAATGTAACTCAGAATACAATTACGCCAAATCTGCTGACTCTCTGAATTGGTCATTCCACCCCAGCACCGGGCAAAAAAAATCTACCCTAAAATACGCCTTAATTAACTTGTCAATTCCCGTAAAATCACTCAAAATTAAAAAAAGAAATAAAATGTAATATTTATCTAACTTCTCACAGAAGAATTAACCGCTAAATGAGAGTCACCCCTCCTGTGGATCTGCCGCCACCCGGGCCAACCGCAGCAACTCCCCAAGCCTCCCGCCTAAGCCCGCTATTCAACCGCCTGCACCCGAGCCCAGAAACCCTCCTGCTCATCCTCTCCCTAGTCATCGGGGGAGTTACGGGCGCAGGCGTCGTCACCTTTCACTATCTCATCAACTTGATTCACAGCTTGATGCTGGAAGACTTTATGGGGGCGATCGCCTCCAAAGGCTCTTGGACGCTAGCCTGCATTCCCACCCTCGGCGGAGTCGTCATCGGGCTGATGCGGTGGCGGTTTCGGGACTTTGGCCCGAATATGTCTTCCTTAATTGCAGCCACCCGCGGCCTGCAAGAACTCTCTCCTCTCAAGCCCATCACCAAAATGATGGCAGCCTCAGTTTCCCTCGGCACCGGTGCCTCCCTCGGCCCGGAAGCCCCCAGCGTCGAAATCGGTGCCAACTTCGGAATGCTGCTGGCTCAAGTCTTGCAGCTCTCCCCAGAACGGCAGCGCTTGCTCCTCGGGGCGGGAGCAGCAGCAGGTTTATCCGCTGGGTTTAACTCTCCCATCGCCGGAGTCTTCTTTGCCTTAGAAGTCGTGCTCGGCAGCACCTTCGCCACTTCGTCAGTCAGCGTTGTCTTGCTCTCGGCCGTAGTTTCGGCGCTGATCGCTCAAATCTGCTTGGGAGCTCAGCCGGCGTTTGCTTTGCCGGTTTACGATGTCCGCAGCCCCCTAGAACTTCCTCTGTACATGGGATTGGGACTTTTGGCGAGCGGAGTCTCCCTAACCTACAAAGAAGCAATTCAATTGGCAGATCGCTGTTTTCAAGGCAAAATCCGAGGATTTGCTTGGCTCGGACGACTGCCCCGGCCGCTTCAGCCCATCATCGGCGGGGCCTGCGTCGGCTTAGTCGCCCTGCAATTTCCTCAAATTTTGGGTGTCGGCTACGAAACAATCCAAGCCATGCTCCAAGATGTTAAATTTTCCTTGCCTTTGCTGCTGCAGCTGCTGTTTGTCAAACTGGCGATGACAGCAATCAGCCTCGGCAGCGGTTTAGTGGGCGGTATATTCGCTCCGGCGATGTTTTTGGGAGCTTCCCTGGGTTCGGCTTACGGCCTGTTTTTGGAAATGCTGCCGGCAATGAGCGATCGAGTCGCCGGCCCTGCCGCCTACGCAATGGTGGGAATGGCCGCCGTCCTCGCCGGCAGCGCCAGAGCACCGCTGACAGCCATCCTATTGATGTTTGAATTAACCCGCGATTACCGGATTGTCTTGCCTTTGATGGCAGCAGTCGGATTGAGCGTTTGGCTGGTGGAGTGTGTCAACCGCCGATCGACAGCCCACAGCCTCAACCTTCAGCAAATGGGCGTAGACGTGGCTCTCAATACACCGATCAAAGCCAGAGAACAGTTGCAAGATTGGGAAGATGTTCTGGGCGATCGCATCGTCACAGAACTGATTTCTTGCCAAATTCCCCTTGATGACGAACACAGGGACGATGAGCCTGTGCTCGCGAGCGCTAATGCACATTTGCCGGAAAATGTCAAACCGTTACCTGAAACAAAATCAGCAGTTTGACCCAGCTCAGATCCCGTTGCTTCGTCACACAACCTATAACCTCAAAGCTAAATCTGACAACTATGATATTTATCAACCCAAAAACCGATTACGCCTTCAAAAAAATCTTCGGTTCCTCAGAAAGCAAAGAGATTCTAATTAGCTTTCTCAACGCCTTAATTTATGCAAGCAATCCCACAATTCAAGACTTAAGGAATGACGAGTTAATAACTTCAGCAATAAGCCTCTCCAAAAAGTTCTCAACCTTCTTCTCGGTTGGTTGATGAGTGGCTGTCCGATCGAGGACAGCCACTCATCAACCAACCGTCCGAGCGGGGGTACAGGCTTTCTCGATCGCCCAGGCTTTCCAAGTTTCTTGTCAAATTTTTTTGGTATAATTCCATTATGGTATACCTAAAAGCGCTCGCTCATTTATTTTTGTAATATCTTGAATATCTTACAGATAAATAAGTAAATCGGAGCTGTCTCGGAAAAATAATTGCCAAATATTATCCCAAAAAGCTGCTAGCTGTATCGGTAAAACTCGGGAATTTAATTAAACTTAAACATCAAAAAATATGTATTATTCTGAGGAAATTATTGCGAATATGCGAAAAGTTCACCAATCCTTATCCGAAAAAGATCGGCGCAAATATGCAGCGGTCGAAGCCCTTAAGCTCGGTCGTGGTGGAATTAACTATATAGCTGATGTTTTGAAAATAGATAGAAATACCATAGCCAAGGGAATTAAGGAGCTACAAACTGAATCCGACCCGATGTTTTTTAATGAACAGAGAATTCGCCGAGTGGGGGGAGGAAGAAAAACTCGGGATTCTCAGATACCTAATTTAAATGAAAGTTTTTTAAAGGTTTTAAACGATCGCACAGCCGGGAGCCCAATGTCCGAGCGAATTAAATGGACTAATCTAACTCAACAACAAATAGTTGACGGTCTGAAAGCTCAGGGAATAATAGTCAGTACAACCGTGGTTAAAAAACTCTTAAAAAAACATGGATATGTGAAACGCCAAGCTCAAAAAAAACAAACAACGGGAGTGACAAAAAATCGGAACGAACAATTTGAAAACATTGACAGAATTACGGCAGAGTATGAATTACAAGGAAATCCTATTGTTAGTATGGATACTAAAAAAAAGGAATTTATTGGCAACTTATATCGTTCTGGAAGTCTATATACTACCGAAACCATTACAACATTTGACCATGATTTTTGGAGCTTAGCTGACGGAAAAGTAGTACCTCATGGAATTTACGACCTGCAAAACAATCGAGGATATTTAAACTTAGGCGTCAGTAAAGACACGAGTGAATTTGCCTGTGATTCACTCAAAGTATGGTGGGTGAATTACGGACAATTTATCTACCCAAAAGCCAATTCAATTTTAATAAAATGCGAGGGTGGTGGCAGTAATAATTCCCGCCATCATATCTTTAAATCGGATTTACAAAAATTAGTTGACGAACTAGGAATAGAAATTAGAATAGCGCATTATCCTCCCTATACATCGAAGTACAATCCGAGCGAGCATCGCTTGTTTCCTCACGTAACGAGAGCCTGTCAAGGAGTAATTTTTACCAGTCTCGCTCTAGTCAAACAACTTATGGAGAAGACTCAAACAAAAACCGGGCTTTCAGTGGTAGTTAATGTCATCGATAAAATTTATCAAACGGGTCGAAAAGTAGCCAAGGGATTTAAAGAAACAATGACAATTATTTTTGATGACTATCTATCTAAATGGAATTATCGCGCAGTTCCAACTATTCAGTAAGAGCTTCCGTTATTCAATTGTTATTCCTGAAGTTTAGCAAAAAAACACGCAAAAAATCTGACAATAATATGAGGGCAATTTCCCTCGAAAAAGCCGATTGTTTTAATCAGACGGTTGGTTAATAAATGCCAGTTTTCTCGAGGAATGGCATTTATTAACCATCCACCAACCGGGGGAACCAGTTTGGAACTTTTAAGAGAACTTAATGCTGAAGTTATTAAATCGTCATTCCTAACGATAGATGCTATGGGCTGTCAAAAAGACATAACATCTCTGATTATCAAGAAAAAAGGAGATTACATTTTAGCTTTAAAAGGGAATCAAAAACTCCTATATTATAGTCATTTCAAATAAAAAAGAGACACTATTGAGCGCAGTAGGCACAGATAAGTTCATCTAAAGATGTCCCAGCA